>DATAPS010000019.1:0-15910 GCA_036265085.1 Acetobacteraceae bacterium
AGAGGTAAAGGCCGTTCGGATTTCGACCGCGAACGACCCAACCTTCGGGACTCTCAGCCGATAGATGGATCAGCCAACCCATTCCGTCACTCAGGATGCGGTAGTGCCCATGGTCGCTGTGCACGGAAAGACCGAGGCGCACATAGAACGCCGCGCTGGCTTCAATGTCATTGCAGGGGACTATGGCAACGATGCAGTGGCGAGGTTGCTCTGGCATGGTCGATTCGGACGACTAGCACCATTACCGCCGCTTGGTAGCACGGACGACAATCCTTAGTCACGGATTCCCACGTCCGCTTTCCCCACCCGGAGAAGACCCAAGAGCCGGCCACCAAGTATCAGATTCTCACCACTACCCAGACGCGCGTCGAGATGCGGGCTACGCGCACACGCGGTCGAGCCGCGCCGCGATTTCCGGGAGAGCCGAGGCGAGGATCGGCAGCTTTCTCGCGACTCGGGCCTGCAGCTGCCTCGCGATGCGGGCCGCATCTTGCCGCACGGCGTCCTCGTCGAACGCGAGGATACGGCCGTCACGGAAAACCCAATTGCCACCGACCATGACGGCGTCGACGTTCTCCGGCCCGGCGTGTTGCACGAGGCTGTCGAGCGACGGCTCGCCCGCGATCGTTCCGGGGTCCTCCGCCCTGACCAGAACGAGGTCGGCGAGCTGCCCCTTTGCGATCCGTCCAACCCGATCGCGCAAACCAAGCGCCGCCGCACCGCCCTGTGTCGCCAGCGCAAAGATCTCCGCGGCGCGCGGCCACTCACGGACAGGCGACTGGACGCGCGGGAGCATCATGGCGAGGCGCATGACACCGAACAGGTCGTGGCGGCCGCCGGTGTTTGCGGAATCCGTGCCGAGCGCGAGCCGCAGGCCGCAGGCGGTGCAGGACCGCAACGGCATCACGCCGCTGCCGAGCATGAGGTTGCTCGCCGGATTGTGGCTGACTGTCACGTCGTGGATCGCGAGGACCGTGCGTTCGGCGTCGGTGAGCCAGATGCCGTGCGCGCAGGTCAGCCGTCCCTCAAGCATCCCCGCGCGCGCCATCTCCGCGACCAGGCCGCCGGGCCAGCGGCGGTTCAGCGACTCCTGTTCGCGGGTTTCCAGCAGATGGGTGTGCACTGCCACGTCGTGCCGGTCTCGCAGGGTGCGCCATAGCGCCCACGCGGCGAGCGAGCAGCGCTGTGGCGCATTGGGGCCGAGCTGCACCTGCACGCGCCCCGATCCGGCGCGCGCAGCCTGGACGAAGGCGGCGAAGCTGCGGGAGTAGCTATCCGCGGCCAAAGGCGGCGGGCCGCCGATGATGGCGGCGAGCGCGGGCGGCAATCGGATGCCGAGCAGGTCGTAGTCGGACATGTCGTGCAGGAACGGCGCGTAGGCGACGCGCAGGCCGGATTGCTCGTGTGCAGCGATCGCGACCGACCCGAGATGCATCATCGGCGAATGGTCGAGCGTTCCGGTGATGCCGCCGCGGATGCGTTCGGCGGCACCCAGGAGGATGGCTGTGTGGAGCGCTTCGCCGTCGTAGGCGCGGCCGTAAAGCGTCGTGTAGAGCGCCCAGGTTTCGAGCGGCAGGCTGTTCTCGGTGCCGCGCAGCAGCGCACTGTAGCCGTGCGAGTGGGCGTCGATCAGCCCGGGCATGAGCCATCGGCCGGCTGCGGGGACGATTTCGGCGGCGTGCTGGCGGAGGGCGGCGCGGTCTTCGGCGAACCAGGCGACAGCGGCGATCGCGCCGTCGCGGACGAGGACGCTGCCGGGGCTGGTCGTTCGATCGGTGCAGATGAGGGCGTTGTCGATGAGGATTGGTTGAGTCACTGCTTTGACGTCCGCTTTTGATCGCTTGCTTTCGACGGAGCCGGCGTGCGCTGTGTCACCGCCACGGGTGGGCTCGCCGTAGGGGCCACTGGTTGCGGCTCGTCGTCTCGGCTATAGGTCGCGACCGCGTCGGAGCAAATTGCACGGCTCGCGCGGCCATGGACGGGGGAGTTCGTCGTCGTGCTGTCGTCCACCTTCGATTTCGCTGCGGGCGCGGTCCGCCGAAGCATGCATCGCATGCGATCCGTAACATCGATCCTGCTCCTGACCATCGCGTCGCTGGTGCCCATCGCCGCGTCCCCCCAATCGGTTCGGGCGCCCGAGGCCGCGACGATCACGATTCGCTTGTCGAGCTTCGCATTCACCCCTGAGCGGATCCGGCTTCGTGTCGGCGTGCCGGTGCACTTCCACCTGCAAAACGAAAGCAGCGGCGGTCATGACTTCAGCGCACCCGCTCTTTTTTCGGCCAGCGTTGTCACCTCCGGGTTAGTGCCGTCCGACGGGACGGTCGAAGTCTCCGCCGGGACGAGCGTGGACATCACGCTGGTTCCGCGCACGCCTGGCACCTACCAGATCAGATGTACGCATTTCCTGCATAGCTTATTCGGCATGACCGGAACGATCTTCGTCGAAGGATGACCTGGGCGAAACACAAGTCACGAACTCCGGCGGTCGTATCAACGCCCCGTCCAGTTCGGCTCGCGCCGTTCCCGGAATGCGCGCACGCCTTCCTCGCCGTCCTGCGATTGCAGGCACTCGATGACCGCCGGCAGGCGCAGCGCCTGCGCTTCCCGGACGGGGAGATGCGCGGTGCGGCGCACCGTCTGCTTGATGGCGCGCAGCGAGAGCGGCGCGCAGGCGAGGATGTCGGCCACCCAGCGCGTGACCGCCGCGTCGAGATCCTCGGCGGGGACTACCTCGTTCACCAGACCGATCGCGCGGGCCTCGGCCGCGGGGATCCGGCGCCCGGTCAGCATCATGGACACCGCCGCCCGGTACCCGATCTGCCGCGGCAGCAGCACCATCCCGCCATCGAGCGGCAGGCGGCCGACGCGCGGCTCAGGCAAGCCAAACGTCGCGTTCTCCGCGGCAACCGCGATGTCGCAGCCGAGCATCATCTCGAGTCCGCCGCCGAGGGCGTGGCCGTTGACGCGCGCGATCACGGGGATGTCGAGCGTCGTGCGCAGCGACAGTCCGCCGAACCCCGAGGGATTGGTCGATGCCCAGTATTCGAGCCCGGTCTTCTCGCCGCTCGCGCGCATGTCCGCGCCCGCGCAGAACGCGCGCGTGCCCGCGCCGGTCAGGACGATCGCGCGCACGTCGCGGTTCGCTTCGAGCCGCCGCCAGATCTCCTCGAGCGCCGCGGTCGCCGCGGCGTCGAGCGCGTTGGCGACGTCGGGGCGGTCGATTGTCACATACGCGACGTGATCGGCGGTCTCGAGCCGGACCGTCACCCGAGCACGCCCGCGGCGCGCAGCTCGGTGATCGCGTCGGGGTCGTAGCCGTGCTCGGCCAGCACGTCCGCGCCATGCGCGCCGACGCGCGGTGGCGGCAGACGGAGCGCGAAGCCGTCATCGGAGAGATGCACGGGCGAGCCGATCAGCCCGAGCGGATCGCCGCTGTCCTGCTCGGCGCGGAGGATCATGCCGTTCACCTCGGTCTGCGGGTCGGCGAGCGCCTCCAGCAGCGTGTGGACGGGCGCGCAGAGAATATCGCGCGACTCCAGCGCCGCGATCCAATGCGCGGTGGTGTTCGTCGCGAAATGCGCGCGCAAGGTCGCGTGCAGTTCCGTTCGGTTGGCCATGCTCTGCGCGAAGGTGGAGAAGCGCGGATCGGCGGAGAGGTCGGCGAGCCCGATCGCGAGTGAGATTTCGCGCAGTGGGTTCTCCTTGAATGCGCCGACCACGACGAGCGCACCGTCAGTCGTCTTGAATGCGCCGTTGTGGGGCATCGCGCCCCAGGAGAAATCGACGCCGCGCATCAGCGCCATCGCCGCTTCCTGCATCTGCATCGCCAGCATCGAATCATAGAGCGAGACGGTGACCATCTGGCCTTCGCCGGTGCGCTCACGTTGGAGCAGCGCGAGCAGCACGCCCTGGACGAGATGCATCCCCGCGGAATAGTCGGCGAGCGAGGTGGGGTAGATCGTCAGCGGGTCGGTGGGGTCGCACTTGCGCGCCATCACGCCGCTGAGCGCCTGCGCGAGAATGTCTTGGCCGCCCTTGTGGGCGTACGGCCCGTGCGTGCCGTAGCCGCTGCCCGAGGCATAGATCAGGCGCGGGTATTTCGCGTGCAGCTCCTCGTAGCCGAGGCTCATCCGCTCCATCACGCCGGCGCGGAAGTTGCTGATGATGACATCGGCTGTTTCGAGCAGACGGTGCACGACCGCCATGCCAGCCGGGGATTTCAGGTCGAGCGCGATGCTGCGCTTGTTGCGGTTGAGGCTGGCGAACACCGGGTTCTGCGGCCCGGCGGGATCGGCGCCGATCGACCAGCGCGAGAGGTCGCCCGCGCCGATGCGCTCGACCTTGATGACATCGGCGCCGTAGTCGCCGAGCATCTGGGTCGCGCACGGCCCCATCATTACCTGCGTGAAGTCGACCACCTTCACGCCGGAGAGCGGCTGCATACCGCTCACGGCGGCAGTCGGCTTGCTCTCTTGCTTGTTGATGACGTTCATGCCGCGCGCTCCGCGAGCAGCGCGGCGAGCGAGGGCGGGCGGTCGCCGGGGTCGGCGCCTTTCGCCCGCAGCCGTTTCTGCAAGGCGGGCACATCGACTTCGCGCACCGTGGTTCCGGCCGAGAGCGCCATCGCCGCGGCGATGCCGGCGGCTTCGCCCATCGCCATGCAGGGCGGAATCTCACGCGAGATTTTTTGGGCCTGGGGCGTCGCCGAATAGTGGCGGCCGGCGACGAGAAGCTGATCGATGCCTTTCGGCAGCAGCGCCCGATATGGCGTGTAGTAGTCGCGGCCCCGCGCGACACTGTCGGGGAAGTGGACGCGGCCGGTCACATCCTCCTTCGTCACGACGTATTCGCCTTGCAGCATGCGCGTCTGCCGCACGCCGGTCTGCGGCGCGACATCGACGACGTAGCAATCCGCGAAGCCGGGCAGCTTGGCGCGGACGTGATCGACCATCGCGTGAATGCGCTTCCGGCCTTCGAATTCGGCGCGCGTGAGGTCCGCGACCTTCATGCCGTCGAGGCCGGTCATATGCGGGCAGTTGCACCACACGATGCCGGGAAGTGGCGTTTTGAGCCACCAATAGTCCCACGAGCCGCCGATCACACGCCGCGCTTCGAGATCGAGCTTCGCGTAGAGTTCCGGCTCGTCGAATTGGAATCGCTCCGCTTCGTCGGTGTCGACGCCGCCGAGCCGGAACACGGTGGTGACCATGTACGCGCCTTCGGAGAATGCGGCGCCGGCGGAGGCGGCGACGTCGAGATCGCCGGTGGCGTCGATCACCACCTCGCCCATCACCGCCTGGCGGCCTTCCTTGCTCTCGGTCACGACGCCGGCGATGCGGCCGTCGCGGACGATGCTGCCGGCGAACGGGCTGTGGAGGCGGAGTTCGATGCCCGCCTCCTGAACCATATCGTCGGAGGCGCGCTTCCAGCCGTCCGGATCGAAGGCGGCGGCGTAGCAGATCGGGTGCGGCTTGGTGCGCGTGTTGAAGTCGAACACGCCCCAGCGCGACCATTTCCGGAACATCGCCGGATCGTGGCCGCGTTCGTTCTCCGGCGGATAGACGGCGAGGCCATGCTTGCCCATCCGCTCGATCAGCTCCTCGCAGAGCCCGCGCACGGTGACCTCGGCGCCCGCGCACATGTCGTCGAGGACGAGCACCATGCCGCCGGAGGCGAGGCCGCCGAGATAGGGATAGCGCTCGACGAGGCACACCGACGCGCCCTGACGCGCCGCCGCGACCGCCGCGCTGAACCCGGCCGGACCGCCGCCGACCACGACGACATCCGCGCGCGTCGCGACCGGCAGATCGCGCGCGGCCTCGTGATAGATCTGCACCATCGTTCTCCTTGGTCGTTTCAGCCCGTGGCGGGCGGGACCCAGCGCACGCAGAGGCGTTCGAGCAGCTTGATCGTCAGATAGAACAGCACCGAGAAGGTCGAGCCGCAGATCACGGTGGCGTAGAGCAATGCGCTGTCGAACGCGTAGGTCGCCTGGATGATCAGCGCGCCGATGCCCTCCTGCGAGCCGATCCACTCGCCGACGATCGCGCCGACGACGGCCGCGCTGGCGGATATCTTCAGGGCGGCGAACAGGTAGGGCACGGAGCTCTGCAGGCGCAGGCGGGTGAAGATTTCCCACTTGCTGGCCGAGAGGACGTGCATCAGCTCGAGCGCCTGCGGCGAGACGGCTTCGAGGCCGCGCACCATGTTCACCAGCGTCGGGAAGAAGCAGATGATCGCCGCGATGGCGATCTTCGGCGAGAAGCCGTTGCCGAGCAGCAGGACGAGGATCGGCGCCTTCGCGACGACGGGGATCGAGTTCAGCAGCACGACGATCGGCAGGAACGCCATCTCGATCGACTTGCGGTGCACGAACAGCGTCGCGAGCGCGATCGCGCAGAAATTGCCGATCAGGAAGCCGGAGACCGCCTCGATGACGGTGGGTTCCAGATTGGCGAGCAGGATGTCCGCCTTCTGCCAGAGCGTGACGGCCACGACCTGCGGCGCGGGCGCGATGAACGGCTTGACCTGCAAGACGGCGACGAGCGCCCACCACACGAACAGCAGCGAGGCCGCGCCGACCAATGGGAGCAGGAGGCGTTTCCAGCGCAGCCAGCGCTGTCCGGCGAGCCAGACGGCGTGGGCGTCGGTCGGCGCCGCGGCCTGCGCGACCGATGCGTCGATCCGGCTGACCGCGTCCATCAGCAGGTTTCCAGCACGGCGCGGAGCCGAGCGGAGAGCACGCCGAACGGCGCGGTGTCGCGGATCGCGAGCGCGCGGGGCTCGGGGAGGTCGATGCGGATCATCTCGCGCACCCGGCCAGGGCGGGCGGCGAGCATGAGGACCTGCTGGCCGAGGAAGGCGGCCTCGTGGATGCTGTGGGTGACGAACAGGATCGTTGTGCCGGTCTCGCGCCAGATGGTGAGCAGCTCGGCGTTCAGCCGGTCGCGCGTGATCTCGTCGAGCGCGCCGAACGGTTCGTCCATCAGGAGAATCTTCGGCCCGCACAGCAGGGCGCGGGCGATGGCGACGCGCTGACGCATGCCGCCGGAGAGTTCGTGCGGGAGCGCGTTCTCCCAGCCGGCGAGGCCGACGAGCGCGAGCAGGTCTCCCGCGCTGCGGGCGCCCTGCGCGCCGCCGCCGACTTGCAGCGGCAGGCGGACGTTGTCGATCGCGCTACGCCAGGGGAGCAGCGTGGCGTCCTGGAACACGAAGCCGATCTCGCGGCGCTTGCGGGCCTCGATCGGGGGGCGGCCGAATACGCGCACGGTACCGGTGCGCGGTTGGACGATGTCAGCGATCACGCGCAGCAGCGTCGACTTGCCGCAGCCGGACGGCCCGAGCAGTGTCAGGAAGCTGCCCGGCTCGAGGCTGAAGGTGATGTCCTCGAGCGCGACCACCTCGCGCCGCTCGCTCATGAAGCTGACCGAGAGACCGCGCAACTCGACGGCGGGGGCGTCTTGTGTCCCGACCGTTCCGAGCTCTGCGGCAGCTGCGTCCACCTCAGCCGATCCGCGGGCGCCCGGCGCTCGTGGCGTTGAGGATGTCGAGCGTCATGACCTCGTCGCGCTTGGGCACGCGCTTGGTGAACTGGCCGAGGCTGGCCCAGAGGTCGATCTGGTCCTGCCAGACGGCGGGATCCATCGTGCCGTAGCCGCCGGCCTTGGTCTTGTCGTCGAAGCAGTAGTCGAGCATCACGTCGGCGGCCGCACGCTCGTCCTTGAGGACGAGGTTGGGATACTGCTTGATCAGCAGCTCGGCCGCCTTGTCGCGGTTGTCGTAGGCGAAGCCCCAGCCTTTCGCGGAGGTGCGGAGGAACCGGCCGAGCACGTCGCC
This sequence comes from Acetobacteraceae bacterium, assembly GCA_036265085.1. Taxonomy (GTDB): domain Bacteria; phylum Pseudomonadota; class Alphaproteobacteria; order Acetobacterales; family Acetobacteraceae; genus DATAPS01. The sequence continues at coordinate 7,840 of DATAPS010000019.1, forward strand.
CTGCTTCTCGATCGTCTCCGGCATCGCGTAGTAGGGGTTCGCGTAGAGATGCACGCCGGCATCCCACAGGCGCAGCGCGACCCGGTCGGGGCCAAGGACGCTGAGCGCCGTGGTGTTGGTGAGCCAGCCCGTCACCACGTCCACTTGGCCGGTCATGATCGGCATCATGTCGGCGCCGATGGTGACGACCTGCACGTCCTTCAGGTCCATGCCGTTCTTGGCGAGGAGGGCGCGTAGCAGAATCACGCCGGTCGCCTGCACGCCGACCTTCTTGCCCTTCAGGTCGGCGGGCGTGTGGACCGGGTTCTTCGCGAGCGAGAAGAAGGCGTAGGGGTGCTTCTGCGCGGAAACGGCGAAGCAGCGGATCGGCAGGTCCTGCGAGACCGCGAGCATCAGGGAGGGGCTGGACGAGACCTGCCCGACCGCGCTGCGGCCGGACGCGACCGAGGCGATGCCGTCGTTGTTGGGGCCACCGGGGATGATGCGGAAATCGAGGCCTTCGTCGTTGAAGTAGCCGAGCTGGAGGGCTGCCACCTCGCCGAGTTGGTTGCCGCCGCCGATCCAGCCGAGCTGCATCTCCACCTTCTGCGCCGCACCGGCCGCCGCGGCTCGGGGCACGCGGATCAGCGCCGCGGACGCAGCGAGTGCGGTCGCGGTGAGCATGGAACGGCGTGAAAGCGCGCTGGCGGTCACGGTGATCCCCCTGGGAAATGCTGCGGGATAATGACAGGCGGTCGCGAAGCAAAGTAGCGCTTTCTTGGAGCGGCTCCGGCCCCGGCTATACCCGCTCGAGCCGTCCTTCCTCCCAGAGCTGGCGCGCGAGCGTGCGCTGCACCTTCCCGCTGGTGGTCTTTGGCAGCGACGCCGGGCGGATCAGGGCGATGTCGTGCACGGCGATCTCATGCTCGGAGGCCACCGCCTCGCGAATGCGCGCGGCGATTACGTCGAGGTCGAGGCCGTGGCGCAGGGTGCGCTCGACCTCCTGGACGAGAACGAGCCGCTCCACGCCATGCGCGTCCGCCACGGCGAAGGCGGCGCCCCAGTCACGCCGCAGCGCCGGATGGGCGTTCTGGACGGTCCGCTCGATATCCTGCGGGTAGTGGTTCACGCCGCGGACGATGATGAGGTCCTTGATCCGGCCGGTGACGTAGAGCGCGCCGCTCTCGTCGAGGAAGCCGAGATCGCCGGTGCGCAGCCAGTGCGCGCCGTCGTGGTCGCCGGCGAGGCGCGCGTGGAAGGTTGCTTCGGTCGCTTCTGGATTGCGCCAGTACCCCGGCGCCACATTGTCGCCGCTGACCCAGATCTCGCCGACGCGATTGGGCGGGCGAGGCTCGCGGCTGTCCGCATCCACGATCGCGATGCGCTGCCCGGCGAGGACCCGGCCGGACGCAACGACGTCCTGGGCGTCGCCGTCCGACTTGGGGGCGGCGGCTCGGCCGCGCAGCAGCGCCGCGCGGCTGATGCGCTGCTGGACGGGGCCGGCGCCGTGATCGCTGGCCGTGACCATGAGCGTGGCCTCGGCGAGGCCGTACGCTGGGAAGGTCGCGGCTATCTCGAAGCCGTAGGGCGCAAAGGTCTCGGCGAAGCGGGCGACGGTCTCCGCCTGCACCGGCTCGGCCGCGTTCATCGCCACTTTGCAGCCGGTGAGGTCAACGCCTTCCATCAGGTCCGGGCGGAAGCGGTCGGCGCAGAGATCGAATGCGAAATTCGGGGCGCTGGCGACCTCGGCGCGGAAGCGCCCGATCGCCCGCAGCCAGTTCAAAGGCCGCTGCATGAAAGACGCCGGCGGCATCATCACCGACAACGCGCCGATATAGAGCGGCAGCATCACGCCCATCATCAGGCCCATGTCGTGATAGACCGGAACCCAGCCGACGCTCGTCGATTGCGCCGAGAGCCGCATGGCGACCCGGATCATCTCCATGTCGGCAAGCAGGTTGCCATGGGTGACCATCACGCCCTTCGGGCTGGAGGTGGACCCCGAGGTGTATTGCAGGAACGCGATGTCGTCCGGGCCGGGCGCGGGAACGGATGCCGCGTGCTCGGTCGCTTCCGTTGCCGCGTCGACGGTGATCCAGGCGAGGTCGGCGCCGAAGCGCTCTGCGAGATCGGGCCGCGCCGCCGCGAGATCGGCGCTGGTGAGCGCGAGCCGGGGACTGCAGTCGGCGATGACCTCCGCGCTGGAGTCGCGTCCGCCGGCGCGGCGTGGCGGCATCAGGGGAACGCCGATGACGCCGGCCGCCAAGCAGCCGAAGAACGCGATGACGAAATCGAGACCGGGGAGGAACAGCAGGAGCGCGCGCTCGCCGGGGACGGCCTGCCGCAACAGCCTCGCGGCGAACGCGCGTGCGCGCCGGTCCAGCTCGGCGAAGGTGAGCGTGGTCTCCGCCGCGTTGCGCTCGGGCAGGAAGCGGAAGGCTTCGCGGTCACCGTGGTCGCTCGCCTGCCGGGCCAATAACTCCACCATCGAGTTGAGCTGCGTCATCGCCCTGGGCTTTGCGCCTGGATGCACTCGATCACGAAGCGCGACAATTGCGCGACGCTGGGATGCTCGTAGGCGGTGTCGGAATCGAGGTCCAACCCGGACCAGTCCTCGAGCGCGGAGACGAGGAACAGCGCCTCCGCGGAGTCGAGCCCGATGCTAGCGAATGTCGCGGTCCGGTCGATCTTCTCCGCCTTGAGGCGCAGCGCGCGCGCGAGATAGGTGCAGCACCAATCCTGGATCTGGGCCTCGGTCGCGTCGGTTTTCAGCCGTGCCATCGCATCCTCAGCGGCTCGCGGTCGAGGCGAGGGTCGGAGATTGCTGGAGGACGGCGATGATCCGGTCCTCGATTTCACGCGCAACGGGGTTCTTGAAGTGAACGCGATCGAAGAAATTGGCCTCGTCGCGCGTTTCCGGCGTGTCGATCCGGAAGTCGAGAAAGCCGCTGTGCGGCCGTCCCGCAACCGTGTGCGTCAGCGCCCCCTTGCACCGCGCGAACCGTGCGTCGGCGAAGCTGCCGGGTACCGGGAGGTAGGATGTCTGAACCGGCGGCATCACGATCACCACCGCCATGTTCGGCCGCAGGCCGGCGACGAAGTGGCCGAGCGCGTCGATCCAGGGAAAGCCCGCGTCGGCGTCCGCGCGAGTCAACGGCACCGGATCGGGTGGCAGGGGGCGGAACGCGTCCAGGGATTCCGACGAATAGTCGGAGTAGCCCACCGGATCAATGCGGTGCCGTTTCCCCAACGCGAGCTGCACGCGCCAGACGACGCGGTCGAAGGTCTTCCAGTTCAGCACGTTCGCGAGATAGTTGGCGTCGTTCCCATACAGCCAGAACGGGAAGGGATAGCGCAGCGCAAGGACGGGATCCGGCGAGCACCAGCTTTCGTCCGCGACCAGGATCAGCGCGCCGGGACGGTCGTGATGCTCAACGACCCAGCGCATGGCCGCGAACTGCTCGCGGGGCCCGGTCTGCGGCACCGAGAGCTGCGTGAAGTGAAAGCCGGTGGCGGCGTCGAGGCGTGTCGGCTGCAGCAGCTGACCGGTGGAGTTCGCGACGATCGCCGAATCAAACCGCGGATCGCGGCCGCGGCTCACATTCGCGGTGCGGGGATTGCGGTCGTCGACGCCGACGATCCCCAGGCTGGGGAAGCGCCCGGTGTCGTACGGATCAACCAGCAGAACGGCGCCGAGCAGCACCCCGCCCAAGCCGAAGAACGCGAGAAAAAAGCTCGCGATCCAGCGACGCCCGGACCGGACGTCCGGGTCAGAACTGGAAATAGATGAAGTCATACGACTCGTTCGCACCGAGCTGGATGAGGATGACGACGCCGATCACGCCGAGGGCTGCGGGGACGAGCGGCAGCGGCGCATCGGCGATCCATCGGCAAACGACTTGCGACGGCGGCAGCGCGACGGCCAGCAGCGCGGCGGCGATGAGCGTCCAGGATCGCATGAGCAGCTTGAGATCCGGCGCGGTGGCGAGGCCGGCATAGACGTGCCACGCCGCCTGCAGCGATCCGGTGCGGAAGATCACCACCGTGAGCACGAAGAACGCGATCGTCGCGGCCCAGCCGACCAGGCGTGGGGGCGCCCCGATGAAGCGGCGCCAGCCGAGCGCGAACACCATCGCGACACCCTGCATGGTCCCCCAAAGAACAAAGTTCCAGCCCGCGCCGTGCCACAGGCCGCAAAGGGCCATGGTGAGGATGAAGGCCATGACGTATTGCGGGATCGTATGCCGGGTGCCGGCGATTCGCATGTCCGCGAGTGGCAGGAAGACGTAGTCACGAAGGAACCGCGACAGCGTCATATGCCAGCGCTGCCACAGCTCCAGGATGCTCGATGAGCGGAACGGGGCATTGAAGTTGTAGGGCAGCTGGACGCCGAACAGCAGCGCGAGGCCGATCGCGATGTCGGAATAGCCGGCGAAATCGAAGAAGATTTGCACTGCGAAGCCCGGCGCGAGCCAGGCGCTCCCGTCCGTCAGCGTGCGGGCGGCTGCGTTGGCATAGACCGGATCGAGAATCTTCCCGAGGGGATCGCCGAGAAGCACCTTCTCGACCAGACCGAACACGATGAAGGAGAGCCCGAGCGCCCATCGGCGCTCCCAGCCGGGCGCGAAAATGCGCTGTCCGAATTGCTGACCCACTTCCGACCACCGCGCGAGCGGGCCGGCGATCGCCTGGGGGAAGAAGCAGATATATAGAGCGTAACGGTCCACGGGCGCGAGCGGCGCGCGGCCGCGGCGGAGGTCGACCAGATACATGATGTGGTGGAACGTGAAGAAGCTGATGCCGAGCGGCAGGACGATGTCGAGCGGGGTGAAGCGGGCGCCTGCTACGCTTGCGACGTTCGCGGCGAAGAAATTCGCGTACTTGAAAACGCCGAGCAGGCCGAGATCGAACACGATCGCGCCCGTGATAATGGCGCGCTTGCGGGTCGCCACGAACGCGCGTGCGGCGGCCCAATTCACCAGGATCGAGACGAGCAGCAGGAGAACAAAGCGGGGGTTCCACCAGCTGTAGAATGCGAGCGACAGCGCGACGAGCACGAGGATGCGCAACCGCGGCGCCGCCGAGGTCACACTGTAACCGGCGACGGCGATCGGCAGGAATCCGAGCAGGAAGGCGTAACTGTTGAACAGCATGGCGGACGGATCAGCTCAAAAGCGCCGCTCTGTTATCCAGAGCGGGCCATCGAGGCAAGGCGGCACCGGAAACCGTCACGCCCTCAGAAGAATGCCTGCAACAGCTCGAACACGCCGCCCGCGTTCGCGAGATCGACCCGTTTCAGCCGGATCTTCCAGCTATCGCCGTCCGCGACGAGGTGGTGCATGACCGCGCCGCCGTGGAGTCGCTGCTCCTCCGCCACGAATTCGATCATCTGGAATCGCGACCGGACCACGAGGTCCCCGTTCGGCGCGTTGCCGTCCGTGCGGACGTTGCCGATCAGGTGGCTTGTTCGCACCGGCAGGCCGAGGGCGCGCGGATGCCGCAGCCGTCCGATCCGCGCGTGCATCAGCGCCGGATCCTCATAGAACAGCGAAACTTCCCGCGCTGGGTCGGTCTGCTGCGGATGCGACGGCACCCAATAGCGCGCATCCTCGGTGAACAGCGCAAACCAGCGATCGTACGCCCCGCAATCGAGCAGCTCCGCCTCGTCGTAGAGGAAGCGTGCGACCGCGGCCTCGTCGGTCACGCCGCTTCCGTCATGTAGGCGCGCCACGCCGCGAACTGGTTGCGGATATAGGCCTCGCTCATCGATGTGGACGGATCGTTCATGCCGCGCCGCGTGTCGATCCATTCGATACCATCGGCCGCCATGCCGTCCTGCACGCGGGCGTAGATCGCGAAGTCGTCGTGCTTGATCAGTGAGGACGGCGAATGCGCGGTGTTCGCGAGAACAACGGTGCGGCGGTACAGGCTTTCGGGCGCGCCGACGAGACGCAGCGTCCATACCTCGATCAGCGTGCGATCGACCGCTTCGGGGATGATCACGCGCATCTGGAGCGACGTCGCCTGCACCGAGGCGCTCGGATAGAACATCGTGCTGAGCCGATTGTCGCTGAGGAGACGCGCGACGCGCTCCTCGCCATGCCGGCCCACGAGCTGTTCGCGATAGGCGCGGAACTCCGGATCGGTCGCTGGATTGGCTCGGAACGCCGCCATCTCCGTGTGGCCGAACGGGAAGAGGCGGACGGGGAGGGCGGCCATCGCCTCGTAGGTCTGGCCGTTCGCGGCGATGACGCCGAGCGCGAACGCACTGTCGGGTGTTGGCGTGGGCGGCTTCTTCGTGCCCTCGCGGGCGGGGTCGATCGAGGGTTGGTGCACGATCATCGGGTGCAGGCCGTCATGCATGTTCTCGAGGTAGATTTTCCAGTTGCTGCGCTGGCGCACGCGAAAGCAGCCGCCCGCGATTTCGAGCCGCCCGTCCGGCGCGCGGTCGAGCATGTTGTCGATTGCGGCGGTGGTCGGGCCGAGGAAGTCTTCCAGGCTCACACCCTCCGCCGTGAGGCTCGCGAAGATGAAGCCGCGATAGGCGGCCACACGGGGAACGGGCCGCATGCCGAGCGCGGGGTCGGAGGTATCGAAGCCGGTGCCGTCGTAGCCCTCGATGCAGGGAACGGACTGCAGACGGCCATCGGTGCGGAACGTCCAGGCATGGTAGGGGCAGCGGAACCGGTTCACCCGGCCGCTGCGTTCGGCGACGACGAGCGCGCCGCGATGGCCGCAGCGGTTGTGCAGAACCGCGATTTCGCCGTTCTCGCGCCGCACGACGACGAGCTCGCGGCGGGCGATCGTCGCACGGATGAACGAGCCGGCGACCGGCAACTGACTCTCGTGGCCGATATAGCACCAGGCGCGCGCGAATATGCGCGCCATCTCGTGCTCGAAGATCGCCGGATCGGTGTACACCCGACGATGGACGCGCCCGGGCTGGACGAGGTCTGCGATGGCGTGATCGGTGGTCATGCGTCAACTCTGCCGGGTTCGCAGTGATCTTCCGGCAACGCCAGACGAAGCGCGCACCACTGATGCAGCGCGCGTTCCACGCTCAGTGACCGGATACCGCCACTTCGTCCAAATCGAATTGCTTCAGAATCTGCCGCCGATTGATCGCATCGCGGGTCGGGTAGGGCGTGGTGTCCACCGGATACGCGTAACCGTCGGCGAAGCGGATGAATTCCGGCCGCACACCCGCTCTAGGCCATTCCGGCAGACCGTCGCTGTTCGGGTCGCCGGTGCGGATGAAGTTCGCCAGATAGGTGGACATTGTGTCGGCCATCCGATGATCTTGATCCGTCCATTGACGCTGGCCGGGTTCGTTTCGCATCGAATTGAAGTAGTACCACAGGTCGGACGAGTGGAACGATCCGTAGAACTCGTCGTTGCGCCCGGGCAGGTGTTGATTGAAGTAGTAGACGTAGACCTTGCTGCGCGGGTTATGGTTTGCGATATACTGCGCCGAAACGATCGCCAGTTCGTGTGCATTGTCCGCCTTGGATCGCAACATGAGCCTGTACGCTTGCCGCGGATCGCTCGCCTCGTAGGCCGCCTTCCAGCCCTCGCCGTAGGTCGCCTGCATGAACTTGGCGAAATCGTCCAGACTCATCGTCTTGTCCGAGCCGCCGTCGAGCGACGTACGCTCGTCGGAATTCGAGCCGATGAGAATGTCGATCCCGTTCACCGCGTTCGGCCGCCGGAGATTGACGGATGCTTCGGTGAACACGTTGCTATCGATGATGTACTGGCCCTCGAGGCCGGTGATCACGTCGTAGATCGATTTCTGGTCGGGACCGATTTTCGTGTGGATCCAATCATCCGCCGGGATGGCCCGCAGATCGGCGAGGGTCGTCGGCTTGCCGAAAAGCTTGTCGATGGCCGCGGCGTTGCGCGCCTCCTGCTCGGCGAGCTTCGGAAAGGTAGTGTCGACAAGTCCGCCGAAGTTGCTCTCCATGACGGCGCGATGGAACAGCCCCCGCGCCGCGGGAGCCCGAAGCAGCATCCCGGTGTTCCGAGCCCCTGCCGACTGGCCGCCGATCGTGACGTTCTCGGGATCGCCGCCGAATGCCGCGATATTGTCGTG
>DATAPS010000020.1:0-5620 GCA_036265085.1 Acetobacteraceae bacterium
AGGCGCTGAACCGGGCGGTCGGCTTGATGGAACGGGTCGGGATCCCCCGCGCGCGGGACCGGGTGCGTTCCTACCCGCACGAGTTCTCCGGCGGCATGCGGCAGCGCGTGGTGATCGCGCTCGCGCTCTGCGCGGAGCCGCGGCTAGTGATCGCGGACGAGCCGACGACCGCACTCGACGTGTCCATCCAGGCGCAGATCATCACGTTGCTCAAACGGCTTGCGCGCGAGCACGGCACCTCGGTGATGCTGATTACGCACGACATGGGCGTGATTGCCGAGACCGCCGACCGGGTGGCGGTGATGTATTCCGGCCGTATCGCGGAGATCGGGCCGGTGGCGGCGGTCGTGAAATCGCCGCGGCACCCCTACACGGAAGGCCTGATGGGCAGCATCCCGCCGCTCGATCATCGGGTCGCGCGTCTGCAGCAGATCGACGGGTCGATGCCACGCCTGACCGCCATACCGCCGGGATGCGCCTTCAACCCGCGCTGCCCTCACCGCTTCGAGCGCTGCATCACCGCACGACCGGAGCTGATCGACACCGGCGCGACGCGCGCAGCGTGCTGGCTCTACGACCGGGCGCCGGCGCATGCCTGAGGCACCGGTGATTTCGGATACCGTGCCGATGCTCGAGGCAATCGGCGTGCATCGCGTGTTCGACGTCTCCAAGCCCGCGCTGCAGCGGATCGTGTCGGGCGAGCCGCGCCGCACGCTGAAGGCGGTCGACGGCGTGTCGTTTGCGATCCCGCGCGGCACGACGCTGTCGCTGGTCGGCGAGAGCGGTTGCGGGAAGTCGACTGTCGCGCGCCTCGCCGTCGGCATCTATCCGCCGAGCGATGGGACGATGCGCTTCGAGGGGCACGAGATCCGCGCCGCCCGCGCCCAGCCGGGGATCCGGCGCCGGCTGAACATGATCTTCCAGGATCCGTACGCCTCGCTGAACCCGCGCTGGCGGGTGCGTGACATCGTTGCCGAGCCGATCCGCACCTTCGGGCTGGTGCGCGAGCGGCGTGCGGTGATCGACCGGGTGGGCGCGCTGCTCGCGCAGGTCGGACTGGCGCCGGCGGACGGCGAGAAATATCCGCACGAGTTCAGCGGCGGGCAGCGCCAGCGCATCTCGATCGCGCGGGCGCTGTCGAGCGAGCCGGAGTTCCTGGTCTGCGACGAGCCGACCAGCGCGCTCGACGTATCGGTGCAGGCGCAGATCCTGAACCTCATGAAGGACCTGCAGCAGCGGCTCGGCCTGACCTTCCTGTTCATCAGCCACAATCTCGCGGTCGTCCGGCACATGAGCGATCGGCTGGGCGTAATGTATCTCGGCCGTATCGTCGAGCAGGGGCCTGCCGACGCGATCTTCGCAACCCCCCGCCATCCCTACACGCGCATGCTGCTCGATGCGGTGCCGGATCTGGAGATGGTCGGGCGCGCCCGGACGCCGGTCGGCGGCGAGGTGCCGAGCCCGATCTCGCCCCCGCCGGGCTGCACGTTCCATCCGCGCTGCCCACTGGCGAACGCGCGGTGCCGGAGCGAGGTGCCGGCCTACACGCGCGTCGGCGATGTCGCTGTGGCCTGCCACGCCGTCGCGGAACACCGCACGACCGCCTGACCGGACTCGTTCAGAGGGATTCCGCAATCAGGATGTCGCCGGCGACGGCGCGTCGGAGTGTGATGCGCCCGACCACCGCGCGCGACACGGCCGCGAGCGTCGCGAGGTCCTGGGGGGAGAAGACGCGGGGCGCGAAATCGACGACGCACAACGTGCCGACGGCGTGACCGCCTGCCGTTGCGAGCGGGAAGCCGGCGTAGCAGCGAATACAAGGAGCGTGCGTGACGAGGGGATTGTCGCAGAATCGGGCGTCGGCGGTCGCATCGGCGACGACCAGCGGCTCGGTGCCGAGGATCGTATAGGCGCAGAAGGCGAGGGCGCGCGGGGTCTCCGCCGTCGGGACATTGACGCGGGCCTTGAACCACTGGCGGCCGCGATCGACCAGGGAGATCGCGGCCGACGCCACCCGCAGCCGGCGCGTGACCAGCTCCACCAGGCCGTCGAGGTGGCCGTCCGGCGGCGTGTCGAGCAGGGAGAGTTCGTGGAGTGCCCGTAAGCGGGCGGCTTCGTTGCCGGTGATTGGGGCGGCGGGCATTCGACCCTCGTGCGCGGGTATGGAGCCGACGTTTTTGGTTCGCCCGCTCAGATTGCCGCCCAAAAGGTTGCTCGCCGGTAAGCGCCTGGCGTGCTTTCCCCGGCAGCCCCGCCATCCGGCCGGCTCACTCGACATTTCCCGTCGTTCGCCCCAGGTTCCGCCCAATGTGAGGAGTGCCCGATGAATTCGCGTTTCGACGAAGAAGACGACGACGATGACGAGCCGCAGGTCCCGCACGAACCCGACGTCCCGGAGCCGGCCGGCCCCGAGAAGAAAGAGCCGGACGACAACAAGACGCTCTCCTCGCCGGTCAACGAACTCGAGACGCGGCTCTTCAACCAACGCAAGGTGCTCATTTTCGGCGCGATCAACGACAAGGTGGCCCGCGACGTCACCGGGCGTCTGCTGGCGCTGGCGGGCGCGTCGGACAAGCCGATCGACGTCTACGTCAACTCGCCGGGCGGCCACGTCGAGAGCGGCGACACGATCCACGACATGATCCGCTTCGTCGACGCGGCGGCGCCAGTCCGGATGATCGGGACCGGGTGGGTCGCTAGCGCGGGCGCGCTGATCTTCGTCGCCGGCCATAAGGACCGCCGGTTCTGCCTGCCGAACACGCGCTTCCTGATGCACCAGCCGATGGGCGGCGTGCGCGGCCCGGCGGTGGATATCGACATCGAGGCGCGCGAGATCCTGAAGATGCGCGAGCGGCTCAACCGCCTGATCGCGCGCGAGACCGGGCAGCCCTATGAAAAGGTGGCCCGCGATACCGACCGCAACTACTGGATGTCGGCCGAGGAGGCGATCGCCTACGGCATGGTCACGCGGGTGATCGCCTCGGCGAAGTCGCTCGACGACGTCTGATCGCGCCGAGATGGCGGGCCCCATGGCTCGCCCTCCGGTGCCTTCAGCGCCGCTTCGAGCGTTGCGTGCCGGTCGCCCCGCAGATCGCTACCCAAGCTCCGCTTGAACCGCCGAGGCGAGCTCACGCATCCGGAACGGCTTGCGCAGGAAGCGCTCCGAAACCTGTTGCGGGATAAAATAGCCGGAGACAAGGAGAACTCTGAGACCGGGGCTGAGTACCCGGGCTTGCGCAGCCAGCTCGATTCCGCTCATGCCCGGCATGTGAATATCGGAGATGAGCATCTGGATATCCGGCGCGTCACGCAACACGTTCAGCGCGTCCTCGGCGCTTTCGGCGGCGGTGACATCGTACCCATACTCGCGGAGCGCCTCGACAATCGTGTCCCTGACCGCCGCTTCGTCATCGACGACGAGGATTTTGCTGATCGCGAGTGTGCGTAATTGTTCCACCGTGTTTAGGATATTCGGATGGTAACCCTTCGCAAGAAAAAAACGGCCGACGCCGGCTTTGGACCTGGGCTCGTATCTCGTATGTAGACGCCGGCGGCACCGGTGGTTGTCCGGCCGTGCTCTCGTTAGCCTCGCGATTTGGTGATCCGCGGTCAGGGCAAACTCTGCGCTGAGCGGCCATTTAGGGCGGATGTTGCGACTGATGCGGTTTTCTCCCCTGCCCGGCGGGGCCATCCCGACGGACCCGGCCGCCGCATGACGCTGGACGCCATCTTCGCGGCCGCGGGTCATGACGTCGGGCTTCAGGCGACGGCCATCCTGCTGGCCACTTTCGTCCTCGAAGACGCGGCGACCGTATTCGCGGCCATGCGGGCTCAGGCCGGGCAGGTTCCGGCCAGCTGGGCGCTCGGCGCGCTCTATGTCGGGATCGTGCTCGGCGATATCGGCCTCTACGGCCTCGGCCGACTTGCGCGGGAAGTTCGCTGGGCCGCCCGGATCGTCCATCCGCGCCGGATTCGTCAGGGACGGGACTGGCTGCGGGGCCGGGTCTTCACGACCGTCTTCGTCAGCCGCTTCATTCCCGGTGCGCGACTGCCGACCTATACGGCCTGCGGATTCCTGGGCGCGAGCCTGCTCTGGTTCTGCCTCGCCGCGATCGTCGCGACGTCGATCTGGACGTCGCTGCTGTTCGGGATTTCCTACAAGATGGGCGATCTGCTGATGCCGTATCTCGGCGAATGGCGCTGGGCCGGCCTCGCGGGGTTCGCGGTCGTGCTGATCCTGATCGGCCGGACGGCCGCGAAATGGCAGACGGCGCGATGAGCGGCGCTCGGGTCGCGCTCGCGCCGGAACGGAGCGAGCCGGCGATCGGCCGGTTCGAGTTCTGGCCGGGCTGGGTGTTCTACACGCCGATCGTGGTGCAATGGATCGCGCTCGGGTTGCGCTACGGCGATTTCAGCCTGCCGACGGCGGCGAACCCGATGATCGAGACCGGCGGGCTCTGCGGCGAGTCGAAGACGGCGATCCTCGACCAGATGCGCGGGCCGGCGCGGACGCTGCTGGCGCCTTATGTGCGCTTCGCGGCCACCGACGGGGCGGCCGCCGAGTCGGAGCGGGTTGCGGCGGGGCTGTCCTACCCGGTGGTTGCAAAGCCGGACATCGGCTGCAACGGCACCGGTGTCCGGCTGATCGCGCACCGGGCCGCTCTGGACGCCTATGTCGCCGCGTTTCCGGCAGGGCGGGACATCGTGCTGCAGGCCTTCGTGCCGCATCCCGGCGAAGCGGGGCTGTTCTACATCCGCGCCCCCGGCGAGGCGCGGGGGCGGATCACGTCGGTGACGCTGAAGGAGGAGCCGTTCGTGATCGGCGACGGGCGCGCCACGCTCGAGTCGTTGATTCTCGCGGACCCCAGGTTGCACGCGATCCGGCGGTTCTTCATCCCGCGCCTCGGCGAGCGGCTCGCGAAAGTGCCGTCGCGGGGCGAGCGGGTGACGCTGCTGTTCGTGGGGAATCACTGCAAGGGGTCGACCTTCCGCGACGGGCGCGAGGAAATCACCGAGGCGCTGACCGACCGGATCGAGGCGATCGCGCAGTCGCTGCCGGAATTCCATTTCGGCCGGCTCGACGTGCGCTATCGCACGCTCGCCGGACTGCGGCGGGGCGAGGACTTCACGATCATCGAGGTCAACGGCGCCGGCTCCGAAGCGACCCATGTGTGGGATCCCGCGGCCAGAATCCTGCCGTCCTGGCGCGACCAATTCGCACATTACCGGGCAGCGTTCGAGATCGGCCGTGCCAACCGCGCACGCGGTTTCAAGCCGAGCGGGCTGCTGACAATGCTTCGCGCGTGGCGATTGCAGCGGCGTTTGCTGGCCGCATATCCGCGGCACGATTGACCTTCGAGGATTTGACGACATGGCCGACCTGTTCGACACGCTCCAACTCGGGCGGCTGCTGTTGCCCAACCGCATCGTGATGGCGCCGCTCACCCGCAGCCGCGCCGGCGCGGGCGACGTGCCCGGACCGATGAACGCCGAGTACTATGCGCAGCGCGCGACCGCCGGGCTGATCGTCACCGAGGCGACGCAGATCACGCAGCAGGGTAAGGGGTACGCCTGGACGCCCGGGATCGAGACGCCGGCCCAGGTGCGCGGCTGGCGGCTG
>DATAPS010000021.1:0-6754 GCA_036265085.1 Acetobacteraceae bacterium
CGACGCCAAACCGATGCTTGCCGAGAGCATCGACACCAATCCCGACGCGACGCGGTTCACATTCCATCTGCGGCACGGCGTCAAGTTCTCCAACGGCAAGGAGATGACGGCTGCCGACGTGATCGCCTCCTTCGAGCGCTACCGGAGGGTCAGCCCGAATGCGGCGCAGCTCGCGGATGTCGCAAGCATGGAGACACCGGACCCGTACACGTTCGTCGTCGCGCTGAAGAACCCCAACGCGGTGTTTTTGGAGGCGTTGAAGACGCCGACCTACCCGTTCTCGATCATCCCCGCCGAGCAAAAGGACAAACCCGCGCGCGAGCTCGACGTGATCGGGACCGGCCCCTATCAGCTCGGCGAATGGATCAAGGAGGACCACCTCACGTTCCGGCGGAACGAAGGCTATACGCCGAACACTGCGAGCGACGGTCCCGACGGCCTTGCGGGCCATCGCACCGCGTATCTCGACACGGTGCGCTACAATTTCGTGCCCGAGGCGAACGCCCGCGTGGCCGCGTTGCAAGCGGGCGACGTGCAGTTCACCTCCGAGATCCCGCCCGACGTCGCGAAGCGCCTGGACGGCAATCCGGCAATCTCCGTTCAGAAAGTCTCTCCGTTCTGCCAACAGGAATTCGTGCTGCACACGCAGCAGCCGCCGACGACCGACGCGCGCATCCGGCAGGCGATCGCGGCGGTCGTCAACGTCGATGAAATCATCACCGCATCCGGGCAGATCGCCGACCGCAACCACTCGCTGATGTTCAAGACGAGTACCTACTATCCCGGCGACGTCACCGCGAAGGACTACGACCTGAAGGATACGGCGAAGGCGAAGGCGTTGCTCCAGCAAGCGGGCTACAAGGGGGAGAAGATCGTTCTCGAGACGAATGCCAATTACACTTACATGCACGACGCGATCCTCGTGCTCGCCGAGGAGATGAAGGAAGCGGGCATGAATGCCGACGTGAAGATGGTCGACTGGACCACCAACAGCAACGACATGCAGCGCGGCACGGGGGGCTGGAACGTCAGCACCACCGGCTTCTGCTCCGGTCCGTTGCTCGGCCCGCAGCAATGGCGCTCGCTGCTCGTCACGTTCCCGCATCTGCAGAACGAGACCGTCGTCGACGAGGCCTACAAGAAGTTCTTCGCGTCGCCCGATCTGGCAGACCGCAAGACGGCCTGGACCACGATCGAACAGCGCGTGCTCGACCAAGCCTACATGATCAAGGTGGCGGACCTCGCGACCGTCCGCGCCTACAGCACGAAATATGACGGCATCAAGCCGTACTACTTCCCGCGGTTCTGGAACGTCTGGCTGAAATAGATACGGCGCGCCGGGGACGCTTCCGTGCACCGATTGGTCGCGCGTCTTCTCCAGTCGGTGCCGGTCATTGTCATCGTCGCGATCCTGACGTTCTTTCTGATGCACCTCCTGCCCGGCGATCCAGCCTCGGTGATCGCCGGGCCGGAAGCCAGTGCGGAGGCGATCGAGCGGATCCGCCATCAGCTCGGGCTCGATCGCCCGATCGGGATCCAGTTGCTCGTCTGGCTCGCGAACATCGCGCAGGGCGATTTCGGCCGTTCGATCGTGCTGAACCAGGGCGTGCTCGCGGCGGTTGCGCAACGGCTGCCGGTCACGCTGTCGCTCACGCTCGTCTCGTTCCTGATCACCGTGCCGGTGGGCATCCTGCTCGGCATCGCCGCCGCTTGCTGGCGGCAGACTTGGCTCGATTCCGCCGTCATGCTGCTCGCGCTGCTCGGGGTCTCCGTGCCGTCGTTCTGGATCGCGATCCTCTCCGTCATCCTGTTCAGCGTGACCCTGCATTGGCTGCCGACCACCGGCTACATCCCGCTCGCGTCCGGCGTACGGCCGTGGCTGTCGTCGCTCCTGCAACCGGCCGCCATCCTGGCGCTGTTCCAGATCGGCTTCCTCGCGCGCATGACGCGCTCCGCGATGCTCGACGTGCTCGAGCAGGACTTCATCCGGACCGCCCGCGCGAAAGGCGTGCGCGAGTGGGGCACGATCACGCGGCACGCCTTCCGCAACACGCTCATCCCCGTCGTCACCGCGACCGGCATCATTCTCAGCTTGCTGATCGGCGGCTCCGTCGTGGTCGAGCAGGTATTCGCGCTGCCGGGCGTCGGACGGCTGATCGTGCAGGCGATCCTCGCGCGCGACTACCCCATCGTGCAGGGCACGCTACTGCTGCTCGGCTTCCTGTTCGTCCTGCTCAACGTCCTGGTCGACGCTGTTTACGTCTGGGTCGATCCGCGGGTGCGCTATGACTGAGGCGGTGATCGCGGCACCGTTCCACGCCCGCACGCCACACCGCTTCCCCACGCTGCGCAAGCTTGCCCGCCATCCGTCGTTCCGCATCGGGTTCTGCATCGTCGTCGTCCTCGTGATCGCCGCCGTGCTCGCCCCGGTCGCGACCGGTCTCGATCCGACCGCGATGCGGATCCGCTTACGATATCGCCCTCCATCGACACAATTCTGGTTCGGCACCGACGCGTTCGGGCGCGACATGTTCACCCGCGTTCTCTACGGCGCGCGGCTGTCGCTCTGGATCGGCCTCGGCGTTGCCGTTCTCTCGGGCGTGGTCGGCACTGCGGCCGGCATCGCGGCGGCACAGTTCCGCCGGATCGACTCGCTAATGATGCGCGTGATGGACGCGCTGATGGCGTTCCCCGCCATCATCCTGGCGATCGGCCTCGCCGCGGTGCTCGGCCCGCGAACGGAGAGCCTGATCATCGCGCTCTCCGTCGCCTACGTGCCGCGCACGGCGCGCATCGTGCGTGCCTCCGCGCTGGCGGTGCGCGAGCTGGAGTTCGTCGACGCGGCCCGGGTGGTTGGCGCGAGCCACCTGCGCATCATCCTGCGCCACCTGCTGCCGAATTGTCTCGGCCCCCTGCTCGTCCAGCTCACCTTCGTCTTCGCCTACGCGATCCTTGCCGAAGCGGCGCTGAGCTTTCTCGGCATCGGGCCGCCGCCGCCGGTGCCGAGCTGGGGCAACATCATCGCCGAAGGCCGTGATCATGCCGTCGAGGCGTGGTGGATCATGCTGTTTCCGGGCGTTGCGATCAGTCTCGCCGCGCTCGGCATGAACCTTCTGGGCGACGGGCTGCGCGACGTGCTCGATCCGCGGATGAAGGTCGAGGGCTGAGCATTGACACCATTGCGGTGCCGGCAGAGCCTTCCGGGAAGCAGTGAAGATGGGGGCGGATCGTGTATCGGTTCGATCCTGCGCGGCACGATCTGGCGCGCGAGTTCAAGTCCCGGCCGTTCGGCGAGCACAGCCCCGACCTGCAATACCTGCTGAACCTGATGCGCAGCAGCGCGACCGGCGGCTGGTATGTTCTCGTGATGACGCAGCCGCACGCGCAATGGACGCTCGCCCGCATGGTCGAGCAGCCGGACGGACGCCCTGCGCTGCCGCAACTCACCAACACCACGTTCGACAGTCTCGAAGCGGCGGAGTGGGCGGTGTTCAAGCTGCGCTGGGAGGCGCTCGCGGGCGCGCCGCCCGACATCGAATGACCGTGGAGCGCCGGGAATGACCGAGATCATGGGCTACGCCGACGCGATCAGCACGGCGCCCGGCGACCGCATCGCGTTCAAGGTGAGCTGCGAGGGCGCTCAGACATACCGCGCCCGCATCGTCCGCGTGCTCAGCCCGGAGGTGGGGCCGGACGGCCCGCCGTTCCGCACCGAGGCGCTGGCGCCGGCCTTCACACTGCCGGCACGCACGCAAGCCTTGCGCAACGGCTCCTGGGCGATCGTCCCCGCGCATCCGCTGCTGGCGGCGCTGCGCAGCTTCACGGTGCAGGCGATGGTCTGGCCGACGCTTCCCGGGCGCGGGCGGCAGGCGATCATGGGCACCTGGAGCGAGACGCTGGGCAGTGGCTTCGGGCTGATGCTGGACGGCGACGGCGCGCTGCAGCTGCGGGTCGGCGGTGCAACGATCGCCGGCGCCAGGCTCGATGCGCGCCGCTGGTATTTCATCGCGGGCAGCTACGACGCCGATACGGGCGCGATGCGGCTCGTCCAGCGCGCCATCGCCGACCGCGGCATGGCGGCGCCAATGGCGGTTGTCACACATGGCCGCGCGACCGGAACGTTTGTGGCGCACGAAGCGGCGTTGCTGTTCGCGGCGTGGCACGACGCCGATAGCGACGGCCTGGACGGCGCGCGCCCGCGTGTCGGCGGCTGTTTCAACGGCAAGATCGATCGGCCGCGCCTTGCCGCCGCCGCACTCGACGATACCCAGATGGCGTTGCTGGCCGAGGCCGCGATCCCGTCATCGCTCGCCGCTGCCATCGTGGGATTCTGGGATTTCGCGCGCGACATCCCGACCGCCGCGATCCGCGACCTCTCGCCGAACCGGCTCGACGGCGCGACCGTCAATCTGCCCGCCCGCGCCGTCACCGGCCACAACTGGGATGCGTCGGAGATGAACTGGCGGCGCGCGCCCGACCAGTACGGCGCGATCCATTTCCACGACGACGACATGATCGACGCGCGGTGGCACACCGACTTCACGTTCGACATCCCGATCGACCTCCGCAGCGGCTGCTACGCGGCGGTGCTGGAGGCGGCGGAGGCGCGCTGGCACGTGCCGTTCTTCGTCAGGTCGCCCGCGTCGGGGCCGACCGCGGGCATCGTCTATCTCGCGGCGACCGCGACCTACACGGTCTATTGCAACAATATCGGCCGCTTCCGCTCCACGCTCGCGGAACTCTATCACGGCCGCGTCACCGTGATGGACGCGGTGGACATGATGCTGCTCAAGCATCCCGAACTGGGCTTCTCGACGTATGATCGCCATGGCGACGGCAGCGGCGTATTCTACGCCTCGCGGCTGCGCCCGGCGACGAACATCCGACCGACGGGACGGTTGTGGAACTACTGCGTCGACATGATGATCATCGACTGGCTCGACCGGTCCGGGCTCACGTTCGACGTCGTCACCGACGAGGATCTCGCGCTGCGCGGGCTGGACGCGATCCGGCCGTATCGCGTGCTCGTCACCGGCAGCCACCCGGAATACGACTCGCTCGGAATGCTGGATGCGCTCGACCATTGGGTGCGGCGCGGCGGGCGATTGATGTACATGGGCGGGAACGGGTTTTACTGGCGCATCGCGCATCAGCCCGACAATGCCGCGGTGATCGAGGTGCGGCGCGCCGAGGGCGGCACGCGGTCGTGGGATGCCGAGGGCGGCGAATATTATCACAGCTTCACCGGCGAATACGGCGGGTTGTGGCGGCGCAACAACCGGCCGCCGAACCTGCTCGCAGGCGTGGGCTTCATCTCGCAGGGGTTCGACCACTCCTCGCCCTATCGCCGCACCGCCGCGTCACACGATCCGCGCGTCGCCTTCATGTTCGAGGGCGTGACCGAGGAGATCCTCGGCGATTTCGGCCTCATGCAGGACGGGGCGGCAGGGATGGAGATCGACTGTGTCGATCACGCCCTCGGCACGCCGCCGCATGCGCTCGTCGTCGCCAGCTCGTTCGATCATTCGAACACGTACGAGCTCGTCGTCGAAGAGGTGCGCGTCCCGCACGGGATGTCCGACGGGACCGCGAACGCGGCGATCCGCGCGGACATGACGTTCTTCGAGACGCCGGGCGGCGGTGCGGTGTTCTCGACGGGTTCGATCGCCTATGCCGGGGCGCTTGGCCATAACGGGTTCAACAACCCGATCGCCAAGCTCACGACGAACGTGCTGCGCCGATTCGCCGATCCGCGCCGCTTCGAAATTCCGCGCCTCTGAACACCAGCCCAAGCGCCAGCAGCGGCCCGTCCTTGGAGAACCCGACGCTGCGACGCGTCAGGTCGCCAACGTCATCCTGACGGCCTCCCTGATGCGTGGGCTGGACGCCAAGGCGGGTTTGACGCGCGATCAAGTGGTCGAATGCCAGATCGCGCCGAACCGCACGGCGGACGAATTCGCCACAGCCTTCGACGCCCTGGTCAAGGAGGTGGTACCTGCACCGCGGCGTCGGCGACGTCGTCTACTCTGCCCGCGGGACGACGCCTTCGAGACGGTGCCCTTGCCCGACATCGTCGCCAAGGCCGCGGAGAAGCCAGAGTTTGTCTGGGTGCCGCCGGGGGCGGCCCGGCTGACCGCGTGACCGCGTGACGCGCCGTCCCGACAGAGGCGGCGCTCCTGGTCGCGCCGACGTGCGTTCCCGGCTGCAAGCTGCATACGACAGGCATAAGTCACCGCCGGGTGGCAGCGGAAGTTATCCATCGCATGAGCGGCGTGCGTGGGCGTTCCGGCATGACCCAGATCGCTTCAGAGCGCAGCGCACGCAACGCCGCCCGAACACTCGCGTCGGGACCTTTCCCCACAAGCCTGCCCTGGCTGTTCGTCTTGGGTGACCAACTCCCAAATTGCCAGCCCCGACCCCGCCCAGGTAGCATCAGTGGCGGCAGTGGATCGCGGAGCGCTCGGGCGAGAAGCGGCCCGCCGCGGTGGAGTTGGGCAACAAGCGTCACCCGCGCGCCCGAAATGCCAATGCGCGACTCGTAACGAAATGCGGAGCGACGGATGAAGATCAAGATCGACGTGGACTGCTCGCCCGCCGAGTTCCGGCAGCTCGTCGGCCTGCCCGACGTGCAGTCGATGCAGGATAGGCTGCTCAAGGAACTTGAGCAGCGGTTCCGCGAGGCCGCAAACCGTATGCCGGCGGACGCGATCCTGCAGACGTGGTTCGCCGCATGGCCCGGCGCGATGGAACAGAT
>DATAPS010000022.1:0-8358 GCA_036265085.1 Acetobacteraceae bacterium
TCGCTCGTCAAGGATTGGGTCAAGGTGTTCAAAGACGAAGGCAAGGACATCCAGTAATCCGGCCCCGTGTCCCACGATCTTTCTCGATCGATACGATGAAAGCGGCCCCCCCGGCGTCAGCCGGGGGAGCCAAACCCGGAACCCGACGCTCATGCCGATGACGGCTGACACGACCGAGGCAGTGCTGGCGACCCGCATCGCCGCGGCTACGCCCTCGACACTTGCAAGGCGCCTTCGCGGCCTTTCGGATCGCAGTCTCGCCTGGCTGTTCATCGCGCCGGTGATGGCGCTGCTGCTCGCCATCAACATTTTCCCGCTGGTGTGGGCGATCCGGCTCAGCTTCACCAACTACAAGTCGAACCTGCCGAACGCGCCGCTGCGCTGGGTGGGCCTCGCCAATTACACCGACATCCTGACGGACGAGGACGTATGGCAGCGGATGCAGGTGACGGCCCATTTCGTAATCTCGACCATCGCGCTGCAGGTGCTGATCGGCTTCGGGCTCGCGCTGCTGATCAACCAGAAGTTCCGCGGCCACGGTTTCTGGACGACGGTCATCCTGCTGCCGATGATGCTGTCGCCTGCAGTGGTCGGCAATTTCTGGACCTTCCTGTTGCAGCCTCAGATCGGCCTGTTCAACTATGTCATCGCATTCTTCGCCGGCATCGACCCGCATTCCTTCCAGATGATCGGCGACGTGCACCTCGCGCCCTGGACGATCGTCCTCGTCGATACTTGGATGTGGACGCCCTACGTGATGCTGATCTGCCTCGCCGGCCTCCGCTCGATCCCGGAAGACATCTACGAGGCGGCCGAGGTGGACCGCGCGTCGCGCTGGCGCCAGTTCTGGACAATCACGGTGCCGATGGTGCTGCCCTTCCTGATGCTCGCGGTGCTGTTCCGCGCCATCGAGAACTTCAAGATGTTCGACATGGTCAACCTCCTCACGTCCGGCGGTCCGGGCTCGACCACGGAGCTGGCCTCCATCACCCTCAAGCGGGAGGCGTTCGAGAAGTGGCGCACCGGCTACTCCTCTGCCTTCGCCATCATCCTGTTCGTCACCGTTTTCGGCGCCGCCAACGTCTACGTGAAGGCGCTCAACCGGGTGAGGCAGCGATGAGCGCGCCGCAATCTCCGCCTCCGGTCGCGGCCCATCTGGTGGCCGCCCATTCCGTCGTGGAAGCCTCGCCGCGCGCAAAGGCCGCAGCTGGCACACTGGTCGTGATCTACGCGTTGGTTACGCTCGTCCCGCTGCTCTGGATCGGCGCCACGGCATTCAAGTCCGGCCCCGATTCGATCTCCTATCCGCCGAAGGTCTTCTTCCAGCCGACGCTGGAAGGTTGGGTCAACCTGTTCACAGTCCGCTCCCGCCAGTCCGCGGACTTCCTGGCGAGCCTTCCGCCGCCGAAAACCTGGTACGACAGGCTGGTGCGGTCGCACGACATGGTGATCGCCGGCCCTTCCAAGGTGGTGCCGCGCTTCATGAACTCCCTGGTGGTGGGGTTCGGCTCGACCTTCCTCGCGGTCCTGCTCGGCACCCTCGCAGCTTACGCATTTTCTCGCTTCCGGGTGCCGCTCGCAGATGACCTGCTGTTCTTCATTCTCTCCACGAGAATGATGCCGCCGATAGCGGTCGCGATCCCGATCTACCTGATGTACCGCAAGCTCGGCCTTACCGATACTTGGGTCGGCCTGATCCTGCTGTATACCGCCGTCAACGTGTCGCTGTCGGTGTGGCTCCTGAAGGGCTTCATCGACGAGATACCGCGCGAATACGAGGAGGCCGCGCTGGTCGACGGCTACACGCGCTTGCAGGCGTTCCGCCGCGTGGTGCTGCCGCAGGCGGTCACCGGCATCGCGGCCACCGCTATCTTCTGCCTGATCTTTTCGTGGAACGAATATGCCTTCGCCCTGCTCCTCACCAGCGGCAACGCGCAGACGATGCCGCCATTCATTCCCTTCATCATCGGCGAAGGCGGGCAGGATTGGCCGGCGGTTGCCGCCGCCACGACGCTGTTCTTGATGCCTATCGTCGTGTTCACCTTCGTGCTGCGCCGGCACCTGCTCCGCGGCATCACCTTCGGCGCGGTGCGCAAATGAACGATGCGCGTCGTCTGTTCCGGCGAGGACCTTGGGAGATGCTGGCCACCGCCGTCATCGCGTGCGGCGTGGTCATGCTGATGCAGCCGTTCTCCCTGCTGCTCTACGGCTGGTCGTTCGCCGCCACGCTCACCGGCGTGATCATGTTCCTCGTCGTCTCGAAATTCCCGTCCTGACCGATGGCCGAAATCCGCGTCGAGAATCTGCAGAAATCTTTCGGCAGCGTGGTCGCCGTTCGCGATTCGACGTTCACCGTCGCCGACGGCACCTTCTTCTGCCTGCTCGGCCCGTCCGGCTGCGGCAAGACGACGACGCTGCGGATGATCGCGGGGCTGGAGCTGCCCTCGTCCGGACGCATCATGCTGGGCTCGGAGGAGGTCACCAGCCGGCGCGCCTCGGCGCGCGACGTCGCCTTCGTCTTCCAGCTCTTCGCGCTCTATCCGCACATGAACGTGCGGCGGAACATCGCGTATCCGCTGGTTTCGATCGGCATGGCGCGCGCGGAGGTGAGGGCGCGCGTGGACGAAGCGGCGCGCATCCTGCGCATCAACCACCTGCTGGACCGACCGGTATCGGGGCTCTCGGGCGGCGACCGCCAGCGCGTGGCGCTCGGCCGCGCAATCGTTCGACAGCCGAAGGCCTTCCTGATGGATGAACCGCTCGGCGCGCTCGATTCCGAATTCCGACACATCATGTGCGGCGAGCTGCGCGCGCTGCACGACAGGCTGAAGGCGACGACCGTCTACGTCACCCACGACCAGATGGAGGCGATGTCGCTCGGCGACCGCATCGCCGTGATGAACCACGGCGTGGTCGAACAACTCGGCCCGCCGCGGGAGATCTACGACCGCCCGGCCACGATCTTCGTGGCGGACTTCATCGGCTCGCCGCCCATGAACCTCCTCGCGTGCCACGATTCGCTCGAACCCGGCCGCCGGACCCTGCGTCTCGGCGCGGCCGAAATCCCCATCCCCGATCCGCGCGCCCCACTGGAGCGGCGCGATCTGATTCTCGGCGTTCGACCCGAACATGTCCGGCTCAGCGATGCTTCGGCCCTCCGCGGCGAGGTGTTCGGCACCGAGTATCTCGGCACCACGCAGATCGTGACGATCACCACCGCCCACGGCACCGTGCGTGCCCGCCTTCCATCGACGCAGCGGGTCGGTGTGGGCGAGGCGGTCGGCCTCGCCTTCCGCACCGAGCGGCTGTCGCTGTTCGATGCCGGCTCAGGCCGCGCCATATCCGCAGCGCCGCACGACGCCGCCCCGGTGATGGAGGCGGTGCATGGCTGAGGTCGTTCTGGACGCGGTCTCGAAGTATTTCGGCGCCACGCAGGCCGTGGCGGATCTGTCGCTGACCGCTGCCGACGGCGCGTTCATGGTCCTGTTGGGGCCGACCGGCGCCGGCAAGACGACGACACTGCGGCTCGTGGCGGGGCTTGAACGGCCTGGAACCGGGTGCGTGCGTATCGCCGGCCAAGACGTGACGCGAGCGCCACCGGCCGCGCGCGACGTGGCCTTCGTGTTTCAGCAATATTCGCTCTATCCGCATCTTTCCGTGTTCGACAACCTGGCCTTCCCGCTCCGTGCCCCCGCGCGGCGGGCGCCGGAACCCGATATCCGCCGCAAGGTGGAACAGGTGGCCGCCCTGCTCCGCATCGAAGCCAAGTTGCCGGAGCGGGTCACGCGGCTATCCGGCGGTCAGATGCAGCGCGTGGCGATCGGTCGCGCGTTGGTGCGGGCGCCTGCGGCGTACCTGATGGACGAACCGCTGTCCTCGCTCGACGCCAAGCTGCGCGCCGAGCTGCGGGTGGAGCTGAAGCGCATCCAGCGCGACCTCGGGGCCACGATCCTCTACGTCACCCACGATCAGACAGAGGCGCTGACGCTGGCCACCAGCATCGGCGTGATGGAGCAGGGACGCCTCGTGCAGGTCGGCACCCCGCGGCAGATCTACGAGGACCCGATCAACGCCACCGTCGCGGCGCGGCTGGGGAGCCCTCCGATCAACCTGGTCCCGCGAAGCCTGTTTCCGCACCTGGCCGCACCCGCCGTCGCCACGCGGATCGGCGCCCGCACCGAGCACGCACGCATCGGCCGTGCGCCGCGCTGTCGTGCGCCCACCGGAGCGACGGCCAATGGAACAACAAGCGGACGGGTGACATGGGTGGAACACCTCGGTGATCAGGATCATCTCCATCTCCGGCTCGACGGCACTGAATTCGTGACGCTGGCGGACCCGGATGCGGGGCTGGCGGCCGGCGACGAGGTGATGGTCGCGCTCGAGAATCCGCTGTTCTTCGATGCCGCCGGCGCGCGGGTGTGCGCATGACCCCGCAGTCCCTCCACCGGCTGATCCTGGCGGTCGCCGATGCCGTCATCGCTCATGAGCAGGAACTGACCGCGCTCGACCAGGCGATCGGCGACGGCGACCACGGCCTCAACATGAAACGCGGCTTCGCCGGGATCCGTGAAAACGCGGAGGCTCTCGCGGCGAAGCCGTTGCCGGAAGCGCTGCGCGCGGCAGGCACGGAACTCGTCATGAAGGTGGGCGGCGCCTCCGGTCCACTCTACGGCACGCTGCTGATGACGCTCGGCAAGGAGATCGCGCCCGACGGATCCAATCTGCCGCAGGCCTTCGCGCTGGCGGTTGCCGCGGTGATGGCGCGCGGCAAGTCTCACCCGGGCCAGAAGACAATGCTCGACGTGCTGGTCCCCGTACAGCACGCGCTGGAGGCGGGCGGCGCGGACCTGGGCGTGCGCCTTCCCGAGATCGCCCGGCAGGCTGCGGCCGCCACGGTGCCGATGCTGGCCACCCGCGGCCGGGCGTCATTCCTCGGAGAGCGGTCGGTCGGGCACCCGGATCCGGGGGCGCGGTCGGCCGCCCTGATGGTGGCGGCGTCATGCCAAGCGTTGGAGAGCTGAACGTGGCCAATGTTGGAATCGTCATCGTGTCGCACTCGCCCAAGATCGCGGAGGGTGCGGCCGACATGGTGCGCCAGATGGTCGGGGACAGCGTGCGGCTGGCCTACACCGGCGGCGACCCCGGCGGCGGCCTCGGGACCGGCGTTCCCGCGATCATGGCGGCGATCGAGCGCGCCTGGACGGAGGCGGGCGTGGCGATCCTGGTCGATCTCGGGGGGGCCGAAACGAACAGCGAGGTTGCGATGGAAATGCTGGCGCCCGAGCGGCGCGGCCGCGTGGTGGTGTGCAATGCGCCGATCGTGGAGGGCGCGGTGATCGCGGCGACCGAAGCCTCCGGCGGATCTCCGCTCGAGGTCGTCCGGCGCGTGGCCGAGGAGCTGTCCCCGCAATGAATGACGCCCCGGCCGGAATGGAGGCAGCCGGGAGCGCCGAGCTGGTCAATGCCGTCGGCCTGCACGCGCGGCCATCCGTGAAGCTCACCAAGCTCGCCAAGCGCTTCGAGTGCCGCGTCGAGATCGCGCTCGACCCATCAGGCCCCTGGATGGACGCGAAGAGCCCGGTGAAGGTGATGCGCGTCAAAGCGCCGCTCGGGGCGGTCGTGCATGTCCGGGCCGCGGGGCCAGGGGCGCCGGCGGCAGCGGCGGCCCTGCTCCAGCTGATCCGCGACGGCTTCGGCGAGGAGCCCCATTCCGCGGCTGGCGGCGGCCATGGCTGAACGGCGCCTGTTCGGGCGCGCCGCCGCCCGAGGTCTGGCCCGAGGCGTTGTGACCGCGCTGGCGACGACGGATACCGTGCCTGATCGGATTCCCGGCTCGCCGGAGGCGGAACGCGACGCGCTCGTACTGGCCGTGGCGCAGGCGGGGGCTGAGCTCGAGGCTTTGCAGAGCGGAAGTTCGGGTGCTGCATCGGAGATGCTGGGATTTCAGATCGCGCTCCTGTCCGACGAGGAACTGACGAGCCCGGCACTGGCGGCAATTGAATGCGGCCGACCCGCCCCCTTGGCCTGGACGGAGGCGATGGCGGCCGAGATCGCCGGATACGCCGAGGCCGAGGACGACTATTTCGCTGCTCGCACCGCCGATCTCGAAGACATCCGCGACCGGGTGCTGGCGCTGCTGACGCCCGGGACGGGGCAGGTCGCCGTTCCTGGCGGCGCGGTGGTGGCGGCGGCCGACCTGCCGTTGTCGCGCTTCCTGGCGATCGACTGGCGCGAAGGCGGTGCGATCGTGCTGACCGGGGGCAGCCCGGCAAGCCACGTGGCGATGCTGGCCCGCGCACGCGGCGTGCCGATGGTCGTGGGAGTGGGCGGGAGCGCCGCCGCGCTGGCCGGCTGCGAAGTGCTGGTGGACGCCGAAGCCGGCGAAGTGGTGCTCGAGCCGGGGGAAGCGAGCCGCGCTGCATTCGCCGCACGGATCGGCGCGCAGGCGGCTGTCGTGGGCGCGCACGCCGCATTCCGGACCCGCCCCGCCGCGACAGCGGATGGGGTCGCCGTTTCGGTGTCGCTCAACATTGCCGATGTCGCCGAACTCGAGCGGCTCGATCCGGCGATCTGTGACGGGATCGGCCTCGTGCGCACGGAGTTGTTGTTCCACGGCACCGGCGCATTGTCGGACGAGGCGGCACAATACGGGGCTTACCGCCGCATCGCCGAATGGGCGGATGGGCGGCCGGTTGTCATTCGCACGCTCGATGCCGGCGGCGACAAGCCGATCCCCGGTGTCACGATCACCGGGGAAAGCAACCCGTTCCTCGGCGTGCGTGGCATCCGGCTGTCGCTACACCATCCGAAGCTGTTCCTGGTGCAATTGCGCGCGCTCGCGCGGGCCGCCGTGCATGGCGATGTGAGGGTGATGCTGCCCATGGTCACCGTGCCGGACGAGCTCGCCTGGGCCCGCCAGATGCTCAACGCGGCGCTGGATGAACTCGCGGAGGCGGGCATACCGGCGCGGCGCCCAAGACTCGGCATGATGATCGAGGTGCCGGCGGCGGCAATCGCAATCGAGGAGTTCGACGCGGATTTCTTTTCGATCGGCTCGAACGACCTGACGCAATACGTCACCGCCGCAGCACGCGACATCGGAGCGGTGGCCGAGTTGGCCGATCCGGGGAACCCGGCCGTGTTGCGCCTCATCGCGTCGATCGCGCGGCACGGGCGGGAAGCCGGCGTGGACGTGAGCCTGTGCGGCGACGCAGCGGCCGATCCCGCCATGACGGACAGGCTGTTGCGCGCGGGCTTGCGGTCGCTGTCGGTCGCGCCATCGGCGATCGGTCCGGTGAAGCAGGCCATCGCCGCGGTCGACCTGCACGGCTGCGCGGCGTGAACGAGACGCCGCCGATCCGTTTGGTTGCCGAGTATAAGCGGGTTTTGCAGACTGTTTGCGAGAACCGGCCCTCCGGTACGCGGGGCCGTCTGGCCGCTGCGCTTGGCACCAACCGTTCCTTCGTCTCGCAGCTCGTCAATCCGGCCTATGCGATGCCGATCCCGGCCCAGCACCTCGAGACGATCTTCGAGGTTTGCCATTTTTCGCCCTCGGAACGGGCGGGCTTCCTGGCCGCCTATGACCGTGCCCATCCCGGGCGGCGCGATGCGGGCGACGAAGGGACCCGGACACGGGTCGTCTCCGTCCGGATCCCCGATCTCGGCCATCCCCGGCGCAATCAGGTGATCGAAAACATGCTGGCCGAATACGCACGCCAACTCGTTCGGCTGGTGGCCGCGATAGAGGATTGAACAGGATCGCGGGCGAAGAACGCCGGCGGGGAGGAGATCAGATGAAAAAGCTGATGAATGGGGCGGAGACGATCCTCGAGGAAAGCCTCGACGGCTTCGCCGGGGCGCATTCCGACATCGTCGTGCTCGGACCGGAGCGCAAATTCGTTCGGAGGCGAACGCTCGTGCCGGGCAAGGTGGCTCTGGTCTCCGGCGGCGGCTCCGGGCACGAGCCGCTCCACGCCGGCTTTGTGGGGCATGGCATGCTCGATGCCGCCTGCCCGGGCCAGGTCTTCACCTCGCCCACGCCCGATCAGATGTCCGAGGCGATCGAGGCGGTCGACACTGGCGGGGGCACGCTGCTGATCGTCAAGAACTACGAAGGCGACGTGATGAACTTCGAGATGGCGGCCGAGATGGCCGCGGCCGCATCCCGCAAGGTTGCCACCGTGCTCACCGACGACGACGTGGCGGTGCCGAGCTCCACTTGGTCCACCGGCCGGCGCGGCGTGGCCGGCACCCTGGTGGTGGAAAAGATCGTCGGTGCGGCGGCCGAACAATCAACGGATCTGGATGGGTTGCAGGCGCTGGGCCGGGACGTGAACGCGCGGACCCGCTCGATGG
>DATAPS010000023.1:0-3171 GCA_036265085.1 Acetobacteraceae bacterium
CGATGGGGCTCGAACCCACGACATCCAAGACCACAACCTGGCGCTCTACCAGCTGAGCTACGACCGCCACCGGAGGGCGCGGTTTAGGCCGACCGCAGTTTCGGCGTCAACTGAGCCCGCGCATTGCCGAAATGCCGCGCCATCCGCTCGATCGCCTCGTCCAGTACCTCCGGGCGCTTGCAGAACGCGAAGCGGGCGTAGTGGCGCGGCGGCTCGGTCTCGTAGAAGGCGGAGACCGGAATCGCGGTCACCCGTGCCTCCTCCGTCAGATGCCGGCAGAACGCCACGTCGTCGCCGGCGAAGCCGAGGGGCGCGAAGTCGGCGGTGATAAAGTAGCTGCCCATCGCGCCCAGCACGCCGAAGCCGAGGTGCTCGAGCCCGGCGGCGAGCCGGTCGCGCTTGGCGGCGAGGTCGGCGGCGATGCTCTCGAAGTAGGAATCCTCCTTCGCCAGCCCGACCGCCACCGCGCGCTGGAGGTTCGGCGGCGTGGTGAAGGTGAGGTTCTGGTGGGCCTTGGCCGCGAACGTCGCAAGTTCCCGGCAGGCGGTGATGTAGCCGACCTTCCAGCCGGTCAGCGAGAACGTCTTGCCGGCGCTGCCGATCCGCATCACCCGGTCGCGGAGACCAGGGAGCGTCATCAGCGGGATATGGCGCCAGCCGTCATAGGTGAGGTGCTCGTAGACTTCATCGCAGATCGCGTAGGCGCCGTGCTTCTGCAGTAGGTCCGCGACGAAGGCCAATTCCGCGGCCGTGAACACCTTGCCCGTCGGGTTCATCGGCGTGTTCAGCAGGATCGCTTTGGTCTTCCCCCCGAACGCCGCCGCCAGATCGGCCCGTGGCAGCTCCCATTTCGGCGGATCGAGCCGGACGATGCGGGGCACCGCGCCGAGCATCCGGATCACCGGCAGATAGGTGTCGTAGATCGGCTCTATGACGACGACCTCGTCGCCCGGGTCGAGCACCGCCATGAGGCAGGCGGTGATCGCCTCGGTCGCCCCGGAGGTGACGACCACCTCCCCCACGGGGTCGATGTCGAGCCCATAGAACCGCCGGTTCGCCGCGGCCACCGCCTCGCGCAGCTCGGGCACCCCGGTCAGCGGCGGATACTGATTGCGTCCGTCCATCAACGCATCGGCCGCGGCGCGCAGTACGTCCGAGGGCCCGTCGGTGTCCGGAAATCCCTGGCCGAGATTGATCGCGCCGTGCTGCGTCGCGAGCGCCGACATGACCGTGAAGATCGTGGTTCCGGTGGCAGCGAGCAGCGAATTCGGCGATTTCATCAAGGGCCCCACGACACGAGCGGCGCAGTATGGGGCGGCGCGTGGCTGTGTTCAATCGGCCGCTGCCGTGGCGTCCGTGACACGATCGGGCGACCGCGATAAGCCGCATCGGGTCGCCGGGGAGATCCGATGGACCGTCGAGGGACATCCATGGACGCCGAGGCGGAGCGAACGAACATTCCGGCGTCGCTGGCCTCCGGGCGCATCGCGGGCCTCAGCGACACGATGTTCGGCGTCGCGATGACCTTGGTCGTGACGACGCTGCTGCCGTCGGTTCACGGCCTCAAAGGCCCAATCGCAGGCGTCCTGCGCGGCATGACCGGTGAACTCACCACCGTCGTGCTCAGCTTCGCCGTCTCCGCGATCTACTGGATCTCTCAGCAGCAGCGGCTGGCGATGAGTCGCTCGGTCACGATGGCTCAGGCGCGGCTCCATCTCGTCTTCCTGTTCCTTATCGTTCTCGTCCCGATTTCAACCAGCCTTCCCGACCTGGCGGGGCCGGGAGCGAAAGTGGCGCCTGTTATGCTGTATGGCGCGCATCTCACCTTGATCGCGTTGGTGAACCTCTTGCTCTGGTGGCAGGTTCATCGCACGACGCCGGCTCACCTCCAGGTCGTGAGGTCGTCGCTCGCGCTCGCCTTGTTCGTCGTGGCGTTGGGAGTCGCGGCATTGCAGCCCAGTTGGTCCATCTATCTATGGTTCGCGGTGCCCGCGACGCCGCTGCTGGCCCGTTATCTCACACGGCGTTTCTACAGCCCATAATCCGGCGGGACGTCCATTCGACCTGAGACCAGTCCCCTTACCTGCCCCGAAAACGAGCAGCCGCGCCCGCTGAGCGGGCGCAAATTCGTGCAAAATCAAGAGGCAATCGCGATCGCTGCGCGCATTGCCGGCTTGGCATGGGCCGTGCAACCCTCCGCCACCGCTTTCCCAGGGCTCGGGAGGAGCGGAGATGCGAGCGAGGGGAGCGCCGGCAAGGCCGGGACAACTGCATGAAAAAGATCGAGGCGGTGATCAAGCCGTTCAAACTGGACGAGGTAAAGGAGGCGCTGCACGAGGTAGGATTGCAGGGCATCACGGTGGTGGAGGCGAAGGGGTTCGGGCGGCAGAAGGGTCACACCGAGCTCTATCGCGGCGCCGAATACGTCGTCGATTTCCTGCCCAAAGTGAAAATCGAGGTCGTCTGCGAAGACAGCGTGGTGGAGCGCGCGGTCGAGGCGATCGTCAGTGCCGCGCGCACCGGACGCATCGGCGACGGCAAGATCTTCGTCACCACTGTCGAGGAAGTCGTGCGCATCCGCACCGGCGAACGCGGGGAGGATGCGATCTGATCGGACGCCGGGTGTTCCGGCCGCCGCGAGAAGCGAATACACGGACGTGCATGTGGGGCCGCGTGGGGCGGCTCCCCCGCGCGCGATCGAAGCGCGCGCCACAATAGGGAAGAGCTCGAATGGCGAATGACGTGGAGACGGCGAACAAGGACGCCGTCGCGAAGGTTCTGGCGACGCTGAAGGAGCACTCGGTCGAGTACGTCGACCTTCGCTTCACCGATCCGCGCGGCAAGTGGCAGCACACGGCGCAGCACGTCTCGACGATCGATGAGGACGTGTTCACCGACGGCATCATGTTCGACGGCTCGTCGATCGCCGGGTGGAAGGCGATCAACGAGAGCGACATGATCCTGATGCCGGATGCGGACACGGCGGTGATGGACCCGTTCGCGGCAAAGCCGAGCCTGATCCTGTTCTGCGACATCGTCGAGCCGTCCACCGGCCAACCTTACAACCGCGACCCGCGCAGCACGGCGAAGAAGGCGGAAGCGTTCGTCAAGTCGTCGGGCGTCGGCGACGGCGTGTTCTTCGGTCCCGAGGCCGAGTTCTTCGTGTTCGAC
>DATAPS010000024.1:0-12646 GCA_036265085.1 Acetobacteraceae bacterium
CTCTACGCGCGCGGGAGAGGCGACGGCGCTCACGGCAGCCCTCTCTTCATCGACATCGACGCCACGGCCCGCACAACGTGGCTGCTCTGGCGTTGCGCGGCGATGCGGGAGAAGCGCGTGCTCGCCATCGGTGACCAGGGCACCCAGGTGGGACCGCGCACGGAATGCCGGCCGCGCGGGGCTGATCATGGCTTCCGTGGGGGCCTGCAGGCACGTCCGTGCGATGATGCGAGCATGATCCGTATCGCCGCTTGCTTGCTCGCGCTACTGACTTGGCCAGCACTCACCGGGCCGCCCGTCGGGCCGGCGCAAGCGACGTCTCGGCGTGCTTCACGCACGGCCCGACGAGCTGCGCCGAGATGATCGCGGAGACGATCGACGCCGCGCAGCATGAGATCCCGGTTCAAGCCTGTTGGCTCACATCGGTCCCCATCCTGCGGGCGCTCGTCGCGGCAGAGCCGCGCGGCCTTGATGTCGCGGCGATCCTAGACAAGTCACAGGACCGGCAGGGCGATCCGCGCGGGCGCTACTCTCGCCGATACCTCGCCCATGCCGGCATTCGCGTGCTGATCGATGACGAGCCGGCCATCGCCCACAACAAGGTCCTCGTGCTCGATGCCCGACCGTCATCACCGGCTCGTTCAACTTCACCGCGTCCGCCGACACTCGGAACGCCGAGAACCTAGTGATCCTCGATAGCTCGGACGTTGCTGGATGGTTTCTTTCGAATTGGCGGGGACGAGAGGCGGTGTCTCGGCCGTTCTCGGCTCGAGGATGAGTAGTCTGCGAGGCTCATCAGCGCAGCCGCGAGAAGCGCCGCTTCATCTCCGCTCCGCCTTTGGGAGCGTGCTTGGTGTTGGATCAGCGGCACCTTTTGAAGGCGGCACCGGTCGATGAACCCAGGCACCAGGATCCTGCAGTCCCGCCCCGCCGTTCTCCGTGCCCGAGAGCGAGAGGGATGGGGCCAAGCAAGCAGCTGGTCGCCAACTCGCTTGCTGACACCAACCGGCTTCTCCGCGCCGTGAGAGGCGGTCGGTCAGCCGACGCCCAGAGGTTCATTTTCACGCGTCGGCAGCTCGAGCGTTTCCGCCATGTCGTCCATGAGACGACGAAACCGCGGATCCAGGCGCTCGAGTCCGGTGCAGTACATGACGCGTACGTCGTCGTTATAATCGTCGGCACGGATGGCGCCCGACGTCGGGGCGGAGATGAGGCCGACGCGGGCGAGCATGAGATGCTGGCCCTCACCTGTGCCAACCGAACACACAACAGCGCTGGGCGGCCCCACGGTCTGATCACCGAGCACGGAGGCAAGCGCCGCGGCGGCGGCGGCCAGTTGGGCGCCCGTTCGCCCGTTCGCCCGATATTCTGGATGCACGATCCAGCGGCCGATCTCCACGTTACCGCCGGGCGCGACGCCGAGCCTGTCGAGGAGTTCGGCGAACGACCGCGCGCCGAGGATGCGTTCGGTGACGCAGCGCGGGCCGCTCGCACGCGGACGATAGACCCGAACGCAGCCGACAAGTTTTTCGCCGTCATAGGCGAGGATGTGCTCGGCGTGCAGGTCGAGCGGGTCGGCGTCGGCAAAGCGTCCGTCGGCAGCGCGGAAATGCGGCCGCCGACCGTTGTCGAACAGCACTGATGCGCGGAATGATCGAAGCTGGTTGAGCCAGTTGGGAACCGCGCAGCCGTCATTCTGTTGCAGCGAGCGCCAGCGCCAAATGAGCTGACGCCGCGCCAGGGGCGATGTTTGCGCTTGCCGAGACTGGCATTTGGCGAGGCGGGCGCAATCGGCGAGGAATTGCGCGTAGGCGTCCAGCACGGCGGCACCAGCAACGGCTAGGCGGGGCAGACTTTCCGGCATGCGGTCGAGGAGTGAGGACAGCGCACGGGCGTTGAAGTTGGTATGCGCCACGTCGAGCACGATGTGCTCGGTTATGAAGCTGAGACAGGGCAGGACGTCCGGGCCGAGCACCTCGACGCAGCGGCCGATGAACGACTCGCCGTAGCGCAGCGGCAGCATCTCGACCTCGTACTCGATGGCAATCTGCGCGTAAGGCGTGTCGCCGCTTAGGTTCGCTTCATGCACTGCGCAGTATTGCAAAACGCCTGGGGTCGACGGCCGGTCGAGCAGTTTCTTGAAGTCCACCGCCGGCGTGCGGTGCGCGTTCCAGCGCGACGCCAGTGCGCTCACATCGGCAATCATCATGAGGTGATGACCGGCTTCGGCACGTGCATGGCTGTGCAGCGCATGCGCCAGCTCGGATAATCCGAGAGTGGCACAGCGGGCCGCGGCACCGCCGATCCAGCGTTCGACGGGTTCAGTCATGCGCGATCCGAGGGCGCAGAAATGCAACAAAAATGCTTCCAGGAAAGCCGAGTCGCGACTTGCCTCGATCGCCTGCACCCCTGCACTGGCGGAAAAGCGCTCGCGTGCCGGCGCGAGGAGCCGGTCGTACTCGTCCAGCGCCATTGCGATCTCCTTTGATGCGTCGAGGGAGACTTTTCCCGGCGGCGGTTTATTCCCGCTCGCGATGCGGGAATAATGGCGCGGCCAGCAGTCACACTGGTTACGAATTCCGCGTCCTTAACGTCGGCGGCCATTCGCAGGAGCAGCGGAGCCCGAGCAAAGCGCCTTGTCCGCCGGGCGCCCACTTTGCCCTTGTCGAAACCGGCCGCCGCCCGCCGAAGCGCAGCGCGAAGGCGAGCGCGTCCGCGATCTCATCAGGTGCCGCAGGGCGGACGGTCGAGCTTCGTCGGACATCGGCCGAGGTTCGGCCATAGCGCCCGTCCGGGCTCGGTCTGGGTCAGCGGATGTCCTCGTCTCTGCCGCCAGCTTTCGGAACAGCCGATCCGCCGCTTCCCCGGCCTTCGCTGTGTCCAAGTCCGTTCCGCGGGCGGCCCTTGTTCCTTTCACGACAGCCGGCAGCTTCGGGGCGCTTCCCTCGGTCGAGGCGTGGCCCGTTTTCCCCTCTCCCCGATCCAGCCAAAACGTACAAGCCCGATCAGCACGCAAATTGCGGGAGAACCCAATATTCAACGCCGATTGACACTTTGAGCTTTCCGAGCATCACGGTCGGCAAGCTCCGCGCAATCGGCCAAAAATTGTGCGTAAGCATCTAGGATGGCAGTGCCTGCAGCGACCAGCGCAGGCATGCACGCACGCCGGACGTCGAGTAGTCTGGCAATTGCCCGAGCGTTGAAGTTCGTGTGCCCGACGTCCAGAATAATGTGCTCGGTCACGAAGCTGAGGCAAGGGAAGATCCCTGCTCCAAGCACCTCGATGCAGCGGCCGACGAACAGCTCGCCGTACCTCATTGGAAGCATTTCTACTTCATACTCGATGGCGATCTGCGCGTAGGGTGTATCACCGGCGATATTGCGTTGGTGGACGTCGCAATATTGCAGAACCCCACGGCTCGGCTCCTGATTTAGCAGTTGATCGGCATCGACCGAGGACTTGCGGCGGGCGTTCCAACGAGCAGACAAAGCCCTTACGTCCGCTATCATCATGAGGTGGTGGCCCGCTTCCGCCCCAGCGTGCGCCGCCAACGCTTGCGCCAGCTCCGGCAGCCCGATAGCAGCACAGCGTTCGGCCGCACCGCGGATCCAACGCTCCACGGGTTCCGTCATCTGCGATCCGAGGGCGCAAAAATGCAACAGAAACGACTCCAGGAAAATCTCGTCGGAGGTCGACTGTATCGCTAGCACGCCAGGACTGACCGCAAAGCGTTCGCGGGCAGGCGTAAGCAGCCGTTCGTATTCGTCGAATCCGTCGTGCTGCGTCTCAGCAATACCGACCAAGCGACGGAGCCCGGAAGCGGGCGCGAGTTCGGTGGCCTTCAAGGTTTTTCTCCTGCTCTGCCGACCCGGCCGTTAAGACAGGAAAACCAGACGCTTTATTCCGGTCGAACCTTGCAAGTGCGGGTGAAGTGCCCCGGCCGACGGGTACAAACCGCGGCAGCATCCTGAACGACAGCTATATGGGAATAACTTGGGCCGCGTATCGGTCCTCATTGGGCCGGATCGGCCCAGCAATATGCCTCACGGCAGTTCTTTTGGTCAGTACCCACGCAGAGGCTTGGCGCGGCGGCAGCGGCGCTGGCGGCTTCCGCGGCGGATTTGGAGGCTTCGGACATTTTGGCGGTTTTCACCAAGGCTTCGGCTTCGGCGACGCTTCAAGGGACGGAGGCGACCCCGCGGAACAGTGTCAGGGGCGCGATTTCCGTCCGGAGGCTCCGGCTCGCGACCGGCTTTGCACTGTTCACCTATGTCGCGTCGCATTTGCTCAACCACTCGCTCGGCAACATCTCCCTGGGCGCGATGGAAGCCGGCCTGGTCGTGCAGAAGTGGCTTTGGCAAGGCGCAATCGGCACGGCGATACTGTACCCCGCGCTCGCGATCCATGCGGCGCTCGGGCTGTGGGTCCTGTATGAGCGGCGGCATTTCGGCTGGACCTTAGCGGAAGTGGTCCAGGTGGTGCTTGGGCTCGCGATCCCGATCCTGCTGGCCAATCATCTGTTCGGGACACGCATCTCGCTCGCGCTCTACGGCACCGAGAAAGGCTATGCACAGGTCCTCTACCAGCTGTGGGTCCGCTCGGCGCCGTTGGGCATCATCCAGGTCGCGTTGCTGATCGTCGCGTGGATCCACGGATGCATCGGCCTTTATTTCTGGCTCCGGCTGAAGCCGCGGCTTCAGCGCCTCATGCCCGTGCTGCTGTGCATCGCGGTCGTGCTGCCGATACTTGCGCTGCTCGGCTTCGCGCAGGGCGGCCGCATGGTCGCGACGCTCGCGCAGGAGCGCGGCTGGCGCGAGGTGCACCTCACGCCGCAGCAGGTCGGCACGGCCGACCAGAACGCGATGCTCATCGATGCACGGAACGACAGCGTTCTCGCCTTCGCCGGGCTGATCGGGTTCGTCTTCCTCGCGCGCGGCGGCCGGTCCTGGCTGGAGCGGCGCAGCGGAACCATCCTGGTGACCTATCCCGGCCAACGCACCGCGCGCGTGCCGTTCGGGTTCAGCGTACTCGAGGCAAGCCACTCTGCCGGCGTGCCGCACACCAGCGTCTGTGGCGGACGCGGCCGCTGCTCAACCTGCCGGGTGCGCGTGATCAGCTGCACGCGCCCGCTCCCGCAGCCCAGTCCGGCCGAGCAGGCCGTGCTGGATCGCGCCGATCTCCGGCCGCCCGTGCGCCTCGCCTGTCAGCTCCGGCCGCTGGGTGACATCGCGGTGGTACCGCTCGTGCCGTCGGCCGCCGGGCACCCGAGAACCGTTCGAGCCAGCCCCGGCGAAGAACGCTTCATCGTCGTACTGGTGCTCGACATGCGGGACTCGACGCGCCTCGCGGAAACCCGGCTGCCGTTCGATACGGTCTTCATCATGAACCGTTTCATCAGCGAGGCCGACGCAGCGGTGACCGAAGCCGGCGGAACAACGGCGCAATTCACAGGGGACGGTTTGCTGGCGATCTTCGGATTGAGTTGCGCAGCCGCCGATGCGTGCCGTCAGGCCGTGGCGGCGACCGTGCTCATCGGCCGTAACGTCGCCGCGCTGAACCGGGTGCTGCTCTCCCAACTCGCGGAGCCCCTGCGGTTCGGGGTCGGCGTCGCGGCCGGAGAGACGGTCGTCGGCGAAATCCACGTCACGGGGGCACGGGCGTTCACGACCCTCGGCGATGCCGCGAACGTCGCTTCCCGGCTGGAAGCACTCTGCAAGGTCCATCGCTGCGAGGCGATCCTCTCCGACGAGGTATGCCGGCTGAGCAAACTCGCGCTCTCGGATCTGCCGCAGCACACGGCGACATTGCGCGGACGAGATGCCAGTCTGAACGTCCGTGTCGTGGAGCGGGTGGATCAGCTCGCGCCGGCGCTGACGCAGAAATCTGTCGAGCGCTCAGCGGGGTAGTCCCCGTCCCTTCGCGATGATCGCCGCCCCGTAGCGGTTGCGGAGCGCATCGATGGCCGTCTGCGCCGCGACTCGCCGCGGCGAATCGGGATCGGCGAGATCGGGAAGATCTGCGACGTCGCCCGGCAGCAGCGGATTGGCGCCGACGCCGATCAGGCGGAACGCGGTGCCGTCGACCTCGCGTACGAGCAAGGTCCGCGCCGCCTCGAAGAGCCGGTCAGGCAGCTGCGTCGGCACCGCGAGCCGCGCCGCCCGGGTTCGCGACGCGAATCGCGTCGTCTTCAGCTTCAGCACGACCCCGCCCGCCGCATAGTCCGCCTCCCGCAGACGCCGCCCAAGCTTCTCGGCGAGACGCCACAGGTGCCGCTCGAGTTCCTCGGTCCGAGTCAGATCCGTGTCGAACGTCGTCTCTGCGCTGATCGACTTGGTGTCCCTCGCCGGGTTCACCGCGCGCTCGTCCTCGAGCCGCGCTCGGCGGCACAGCGACGGTCCGTCCTCCCCCAGCCGCTTGATCGCAGTCCGGTCGTCGAGCGCCTGGAGATGGCCGATCAGCGTGATACCGAGCGCCGCCAGCCGCTTCGCATAAGCCGGCCCCACGCCCGGCAGCAGATCGACACTCTCGGTCGCGAGCGTCGCGGTCGCCTCGGAGCCCATGACGCAGAACCCGCGCGGCTTGTCCCGTCCCACTGCGATCTTGGCCACCAGCCGGTTTCGCGCGAGTCCGATCGAGACGGTGACGCCGACCTCGCGCTCCACGTCCCGCGCGAACCGCGCCAGCACCCTGGCGGCCGGCGCCCCGTGCAGCGCCGCGGTCCCGGCGAGGTCGAGCACCGCCTCGTCGATCGACAGGGGCTGCACGAGCGGCGTGAGACGCTGCATCATCCCGCGGATCTGCCGCCCGACGGCGCTGTATTTCGTGAAGTCCGGTCGGATGACGACGGCGTCCGGACAGGCCTTCAGCGCCTTGAACATCGGCATGGCGCTGCGCACGCCGTAGATGCGCGCGACGTAGCACGCCGTGGTGACGACGCCCCGTACGCCGCCGCCGACGATCACCGGTTGGGCGGCGAGCTCGGGCCGGTCGCGCTTTTCCACGCTCGCATAGAACGCATCGCAATCGACATGCGCCACGGTGAGCTCGAACAGCTCGGGATGGCAGACGATCCGCACCCCGCCGCAGTCCGGGCACTCGCGCGCGGCGCCCGGACTGCCACCGCAGTCACGGCAGAGCGCCGGAATGTCACGGTCACGCGGCGCTGCGATGGCAGACCGCCTCGATGTTGTGCCCATCTGGATCGAGGACAAACGCACCGCAGTAGTTGCGGTGACAGGGCGCCCGCAGCCCCGGCGCGGCGTGGAACGCGAGCGCCTGGTCATAGAACGCCTGCCACCGTGTGAGGTCGGCGATCCCGATCGTCACCTGGTCCAGTGCGTCCGGATGCATCAACCGGCCGGTACCGGCCAAAGCCACGCCGCCCCCCGCACCCCCGAACTGTCGCCATGCATGTTCTTCACCACGGGCGTGTCGACGAAATCGGAGAACACGTACTGCTTCAGGAGCTGCGGCAGCTGGACATAGAGGTGGTCCATGTTCGAGAGCCCGCCGCCGAGCACGACCACGTCGGGGTCAAGCACATTGACCACGACCGCGAGGCCGCGCGCCATTCGGTCCGCGTGCCGATCCAGCGCCGCGATTGCGGCCGCATCGCCGGACGCGGCACGCGCGGGTATGTGGCTCGCGTCTTTGTGGCCCGGTCCGTCGCAGTCGCGCGCGAGGCCTGTGCCGGAGATCCAGGTTTCCATGCAGTTGTATTTGCCGCACCAGCAATGGATTCCCGGCTGCTCGTCCTCCTTCGGCCAGGGCAGCGGGATGTGCCCCCACTCCCCCGTCACGCTGTTGCGTCCGGTGAGCACGCGCCCGCCCACGACCACGCCGCCGCCGCAGCCGGTGCCGATGATCACCCCGAACACCACGTCCTTGCCCGCCCCCGCCCCGTCGGATGCCTCGGAGAGCGCAAAGCAGTTGGCGTCGTTCGCCACGATCACTGCGCGGCCGAGCGCGGCGGCGAGGTCGCGGTCGAACGCATGCCCGTTGAGCGCGATCGAGTTGGCGTTCTTCACCAGCCCGGTCACCGGGCTGATGACGCCGGGGATCCCGACGCCGACACTCCCGATTCCACCGAGTCGCTGCTCGCATTCCTGCACCAGATCGGCGATGCCCTGAATCGTGGCGTCGTATCCGGCGGGCGTCGCGATGCGCTGCCGCAGCGCCGCCTCCCCGTTACGGGCGAGCGCGATGGCCTCGACCTTCGTGCCGCCGAGATCGATGCCGATGCGGAAATCGTATCGCGGAAGGATCTGATCCATGCGGCAGTTTGGCGCGATCCGCCGTTTGCCCTCAAGTGCGCCGAGGACGATGATGCAGCGATGAGCGAGACGCTGCTCGACGTGAAGGGCATGACCTGCCCGCTGCCGGTCCTGCGCGCCAACAAGGTGCTGCGCGGCCTTCCTGGAGGTGCCCGCCTGCGCGTGCTGGCGACCGACAAGTCCGCGATCGGTGACTTCCAGGCGTTCTGCCGCGAGACTGGCCACTCCCTCCTTGCGTGGAGCGAGGAGGCGGGTGTGCTCTCCTTCGTGATCCGCAAAAAGGAGTGAACGGGGTGGCGTCGTCGGTCGCGCTGATCACGCATCCGGACTGCATCGCGCACGATCCCGGCTTCTGGCATCCCGAGTGCCCCGACCGCCTGCGTCACGTGCTCGCCACGCTCGAGGGCGAGGAATTCCTGCCGCTGCTTCGCGAATCCGCACCGGAAGCCGCGCGCGAGCATCTCACCCGCGTTCACCCGCGCGCTTATGTCGAGGCAATCCTGAAGATCCGTCCCGAGCCGGGCGAACAGATCGCGCTCGACGCCGACACCGTGATGAGCGAGGGCAGCACGCGCGCGGCGCTCCGGGCGGCGGGCGGCTGTGTGCTCGGCGTGGACGCGGTGATGGAGGGATGGGCGCGCGCCGCTTTCGTGGCCGTCCGCCCGCCCGGCCACCATGCCGAGCGCAATAAGCCGATGGGCTTCTGCCTGTTCTCCAACGCCGCCATTGCCGCGCGCCATGCGCAGTCGCGCTGGGGGGCTGAGCGAGTCGCGGTCGTCGATTTCGACGTGCATCATGGCAACGGGACGCAGGACGTGTGCGCCGCAGATCCGACGCTGTTTTACGCGTCTACCCACCAATACCCCTGCTATCCCGGCACGGGCGCCGCGCATGAGCGCGGGGTCGGCAATATCGTCAACGTGCCGCTCCGCCCCGGCGCTGGCAGCCGGGAGTTCCGGGCCGCCTGGGACGAGGCGATCCTCCCCGCACTCGATACCTTTGCCCCCGACCTGCTGATCGTCTCCGCCGGATTCGACGCCCACAAGGCCGATCCGCTCGCCCAGCTCAGATTGGAAACCGAGGATTTCGTCTGGATCACCCGACGGCTCCTGGAGATCGCGGAAGCTCGCACGCAAGGCCGCATCGTCTCCGTGCTGGAAGGCGGCTACGACCTCAATGCGCTCGCAGCATCCGCAGCTGCACACGTGCGGACGCTGTTGCAGGGCTGACACAGAGCTGTGGCCTGGGGGTTGGCGTCCCTTGCGAAGCCGCTGGATCCGTGATGTCTGCGTGACAGCATCGGAACAGCGGGAGTAGCTGAGCGTGTCAGGAGCCTCCGAGACGGACGTCGCCACGATGTCGTTCGAGGACGCGCTCGCCGAGCTCGAACGCATCGTACGGGGCTTGGAAGGCGGGCAGCAGAAGCTCGAGGAGGCGATCACCGCCTATGAGCGCGGCGCCAAGCTCCGCCAGCATTGCGAGGCCAAACTCGCCGAAGCCGAGCAGCGCGTCCAGGCGATCGTCGCCAACGCCGACGGCAGCCTGGGCCTCCGCGCGACCGACTGAGGCACCCGCATGACCCGCTCCGCCACCCTCGTCTCCTCCGCGCCGAGCCTGGCGGACGCCATGCGTGGAGCCGCCGCCGAGGTGGAAACCGCCATCGACGACCTGCTCCCGATCCCCGACGGTGCCGAGGCGCGGCTGGTCGAGGCGATGCGCTACGCGACGCTCGGGGGCGGCAAGCGAATGCGCGCATTCCTGACGGTGCAGTCCGCAGCGCTCTTCCGTGTCGACCGGCGCTGCGCCGCACGCGTGGCTGCTGCGATCGAAATGGTGCATGCCTATTCGCTGATTCACGACGATCTGCCGGCCATGGACGACGACGACATGCGCCGCGGCAAGCCGTCCACGCACAAGGCGTTCGACGAGGCGACCGCGATCCTCGCCGGCGACGCCCTTCAAACCCGCGCCTTCGAGGTGCTCGCCGAGCGCGACAGCCACAGCAACCCCGAAGCCCGCTGCGAGCTCGTGGCCGCCTTGGCCCTCGCCGCCGGCGCGCGCGGGATGTGCGGCGGCCAGATGATCGACATGCTCGCCGAGGGTCGCGAGCTCAGCGCCCCAGAGGTGGTACGACTGCAGGCCCTCAAGACCGGGCGGCTAATCCAGGTCAGCGCGGAGGCGGGCGCCATCCTCGGCCGCGCGCCGCTGCCGCAGCGACACCTGCTCGCGGCCTATGGTCGCGATGTGGGCGCGGCCTTCCAGATCGCCGACGATCTACTGGACGCGACCGGCACGGCGGATGAGGTCGGCAAGGCCACCGGCAAGGATGCGGCGGCCGGGAAAGCGACGCTGGTTGCGATCCTCGGCGTCGAGCGCGCCCGGCACCAGGCCGACATGCTGGCCGCGCAGGCGACCGGACATCTCGAATCGTTCGACGAACCGGCGGCGGACCTGTTGCGCCAGCTCGCCGCCTTCGTCGTCTCACGTCGGAACTGAACGGACCCCATGAACGCACCTCTTGTACCTGTCCGCCCGAAGACCCCGATGCTGGACCGGGTTGTGGTGCCGGCGGATCTGCGCAACTTCTCGGCCGAGCAGCTGCGCGAGCTGGCCGACGAGCTGCGGGCGGAGACGATCGACGCGGTCTCCACCACCGGCGGCCATCTCGGCGCCTCGCTCGGCGTGGTCGAGCTCACCGTCGCCATCCACGCGGTGTTCGACACGCCGCACGACCGGCTGATCTGGGACGTCGGCCACCAGGCGTATCCGCACAAGATCCTGACCGGCCGGCGCGACCGCATCCGCACGCTGCGCCAGGGCGGCGGCCTCAGCGGCTTCACCCGCCGCGCCGAGAGCGACTACGACCCGTTCGGCGCCGCTCATTCGTCGACCTCGATCTCGGCCGCGCTCGGCATGGCGGTGGCGCGCGACCTCAAGGGCGAGGACCGCAACGTCATCGCGGTGATCGGCGACGGCGCGATGAGCGCGGGCATGGCCTACGAGGCGATGAACAACGCCGGCGCGCGACGCTCGCGGCTGATCGTCGTGCTCAACGACAACGACATGTCGATCGCCGGGCCGGTCGGCGCGATGAGCGCCTATCTGTCGCGGCTGTTCTCCTCGCAGCAGTTCCTCAGCCTGCGCGAGCTCGCCGGCAAGATGGCCAAGCGGTTCCCGCGCTCGCTCGAGCGCACCGCGCGGCGGGCGGAGGAATACGCGCGCGGGATCCTGACCGGGGGCACGCTGTTCGAGGAGCTGGGGTTCTACTACGTGGGCCCGGTGGACGGGCACAATCTCGACCACCTGCTGCCGGTGCTGCGCAACCTGCGCGACGCCGACGACCTGGGCGGGCCGGTGCTGCTGCACGCGATCACCCAGAAGGGCCGCGGCTACGCGCCGGCGGAGGCCTCCGCCGACAAGCTGCACGCGGTCAGCCGGTTCGACGTGCTGACCGGCGAACAGGTGAAGGCGCCGGCCGGTCCGCCGACCTACACGCGGGTGTTCGCCGACGCGCTGATCGCGGAGGCGGAGCGGGATGGGTCGATCGTCGCGATCACCGCGGCGATGCCGTCGGGGACGGGGCTGGACCGGTTCGGCAAGAAGTTTCCGGAGCGCTGCTTCGATGTCGGCATTGCCGAGCAGCACGCGGTGACGTTCGCGGCGGGGATGGCGACGGAGGGGCTGAAACCGTTCTGCGCGATCTACTCGACGTTCCTGCAGCGGGCCTACGACCAGGTGGTGCACGATGTCGCGATCCAGCGCCTGCCGGTGCGGTTCGCGCTGGACCGGGCGGGTCCGGTGGGGGCGGACGGGGCGACCCATGCGGGGAGCTTCGATCTGGCCTATCTCGGCTGCCTGCCGGGGTTCGTGATCATGGCGCCGTCGGACGAGGCGGAGCTGGTGCACATGGTGGCGACGGCGGCGTCGATCGGCGACCGGCCGAGTGCGGTGCGCTATCCGCGCGGCGAGGGCACCGGGGTGGCGCTGCCGGACCGTGACGGTGGCTTGCGGGGCGAGATCTTGCCGCTGGGACGGGGCCGGGTGCTGCGCGAGGGCACGCGGGTCGCGCTGCTGTCGCTGGGGGCGCGGCTCGGCGATGCGCTGAAGGCGGCCGCTGCGTTGGCCGAGCGCGGGGTGTCGGTGACGGTGGCGGATGCGCGGTTCGCCAAGCCGCTGGACGAGGCGCTGCTGGCGCGGCTGGCGATCGAGCACGAGCTGCTGGTGACGATCGAGGAGGGCAGCGTCGGCGGCTTCGCCGCGGCGGTGCTGCAGTTCCTGAGCTGGCGCGGATTGCTCGACGGCGGGCTCAAGGTCAGGCCGATGGTGCTGCCGGATGTGTTCCTGGATCATGACAGCCCGGCGAAGCAGATTG
>DATAPS010000025.1:0-6560 GCA_036265085.1 Acetobacteraceae bacterium
TTGACAATGATCGGCGGTGTGCCGATGAAGTTCACGGTCGTGGGGATCTTGCGTGGAAACTCGAAGCTCGGCACCGAGAGTTGCATGTAGGCGTCGGCGAGCCCGACCACGGAATCGAACAGCGGCAGCGATACCGGACCGACACCCAGCTCTTGCAGTATCCGATTCAGGCGCGCGACCGCAGGCCCATTGGTGAGTCGCTCAAATTCATCAGCAATCGCCGCGTATCGCTCCAGCTCCGCCGGTGACGTTGCGGGCGGCAGACCGAGAAAGTGT
Source organism: Acetobacteraceae bacterium (assembly GCA_036265085.1). Lineage (GTDB taxonomy): Bacteria > Pseudomonadota > Alphaproteobacteria > Acetobacterales > Acetobacteraceae > DATAPS01. The sequence goes on from DATAPS010000025.1 coordinate 277, forward strand.
GGCGCGCCATCGTCGCGGCACCAATGCAGGATGGATGTGCCGCAAAGCGCGACGGCCGGGCGCTCGGAGCGCCGGCCCAACAGCATGGGCAGGACCCCGAAAAACATATCGTCGCCCAGGATTACATCGGCGGGAAAGTCCTGCAGCACCTGCTGCAAACCCATGTATTGAGCAGCGAGCGGGTCGATGAAGATTCGTTCCACCGCAACGCGCAACCATTCACAGCCTGGAGGAAGTTCTGCCAGTTCCGGGGCCACGGTCGCGATATTGCGGAAGTCAGCATCCGCGCGCCCCGGGAAAGCCCGAAACTGCGCGCCAGCACGCTCGATGCGGCTTCGCAGCCAGCTTCCAGACAACACGACCAGTTCGTGACCCTCGGCCATCAACACATGGCCGACCGCGAGCAACGGATTCAGATGACCGGTTAGCGGCGTAGAAGCCATTAGGATTTTCATACGATCTTCTCACTCTCTCCGTTAAGGCAAGACCGCTGCCGCCGCCGTATCCAAGGTTTGAACCGCAGGTGGCCTCGGGTAGAGAGCAAGTTCGTGGATCGCCGTTACCGTCGGACTTCGGAGCGGCGCCGAACAGCTACGACTGCAATAGTCGCCAAAGCAGCGTTCGACTGCGCTCGATGACCCGCAGGCGTAGTCGCTTGCTGTCCTTGATCGGAAGAGTTGTAGGCGGGTTTGCACGAACGGCGTCGTCAGCCGAGTTCGCGCCTATGCGCCTCGACCCGCGCCGATCCGCTTCCAGAACAGCACCGTGGCCGACAGCGTCCCGTCCGCGTTCCGCGCGAAATCGGGGATCCGTCCGGCCTCCGTCCAGCCGCTCGTCCGGTAGAGACGCTCCGCCGCATCTTCCGCCCGCGTGTCCAGCGTCAGCAGCGTCCGCCCGGCATCTCCCGCCACGGCCTCGAGCCGCGCCATCAAGGCCCGCGCCAGCCCGCCGCGCCGCGCCTGCGGCGCCACCAGCAGTTTCTGCACCTCCGCGCGATGCGGCTGGTTCGGCGGCATCCCGAGATCGAGCGTCACCGTCCCTGCCAGCACGCCGTCGCGCCAGCCCGCGAGCAGCACGCGCCGCCCCTCCGCGACCTCCGTCGCCATCCGCACCCAGAACGCCCGCGCGACGTCCGCGGCGAGCGGCGGCAGGAACGACACCGACGCCCCCGCGTCGACGCAGGCCACCAGCAGATCCGCGAGATGCCGCACCGCCGACGACGCGCCCGCCGCATCGAGCGCCGCTATGCCGTCGATCGGCTTGGCGAAGTGAAACTCGATCGTGCTCGACCTGTCGCCGAGCGCACGAATCGGCCCGGTCCGCACGAAGCTGTGCTTCTCGTAGAACCGATGCGCGCGATCGAACCGCGTATCCGACCACAACTCGAATCGCTCAGCGCCGGCCCGCCGAGCATGTCCCTCCGCCCGCGCCAGCAATGCGGCGGCCACGCCCCGCCCCCGCATCGCGCGGCCGACATACATCTTGCAGATTTCCCAGGTGCCCGCCTGCGCGGAAGGCGAGACGCCCGCCATGCCCGCCACCCGGCCGCCGTCCTCGAACACCCAGATCGCCCCGCCCTTCTCGGCGAAATACGTCGCGAGCGCCCGCAGCTCCGGCACCTCGCCGCCGAGATCGAAGACGCAGCCGGGATACTCGGCCCAGCATGCGGAAATCAGTGCGATGAAGCCCGCCGCATCCTCGTCGCGGCCGGCGCGCAGCCCGTCCTCTGCGTTCAATGCAAGCCGCGGACGAAGGCGTCGATGCGTCGGCACCCCTCCTCCAGGCTGCGCCCGTCGGCGGCGAAGCTGATGCGCAAATAAGGGCTCATGCCGAACGCCGCACCATGCACCAGCGCGACATGCGCCTCGTCGAGACAGGCGAGCGCGAAATCCTCGTCCGTGTCGATCCGCTTGCCGCCCGCCGTCGTCCGCCCGATGCAGCCGGCGATGTTGGGGAACACGTAGAACGCGCCGTCCGGCTTGTGGCAGGAAATGCCCGGCATCTTGTTCAGCGCATCGACCACGAAGTCGCGCCGCTTCCGGTAGCTCGCGACGCTGGCCGCGACGCCGTCCTGCGGCCCATCGAGCGCCGCGACCGCCGCCGCCTGCCCGACCGTCGAGACGCCCGCCGTCGCCTGACCCTGCATGTTCACCATCGCGCGGATGAGGTCTTTGGGCCCCGCCGCGAACCCGACGCGCCATCCCGTCATCGCATAGCTCTTCGACACGCCCGATACCGTCAGCACCCGGTTCGCCAGCTGCGGCTCGACCGCCGCGAGCGTGGTGAACGGCTCGTCGCCGTAATAGAGATGCTCGTACATGTCGTCCGACATCACCCACACATGCTGATGACGCAGCATCACGTCGGCGATCGCCTGAAGGTCGGCGCGCGTCGCACAGGTGCCGGTCGGATTGCTCGGCGAGTTCAGCATCAGCCACTTCGTCCGCGGTGTGATGGCGGATTCGAGATCCTCGGTCCGCAGCTTGAAGCCGTTGTTCTGCGGACACGTCACCCGGACCGGCGTCCCACCGACGACCTTCGTCATCAGGCCGTACGCGCCCCAGCAGGGAGCCGGGGTAATGACTTCGTCGCCGTCGTCCACCGTCGCCATCAGCGCGTCGAAGATCACCTGCTTCGCGCCATTCCCGACCATGATCTGATCGAGCGGATAGTCGAGGCCGTGCTCGCGCCGGAATTTGCGCTGCACCGCCTGCTTCAGCGCGGGCGTGCCGTCCTGCGGCGGATATTTCGTCTCGCCGCGCAGCGCGGCCTGATGCGCCGCCTCGATCGCGTGCGGCGGCGTCGCGAAGTCCGGCTCGCCGATCGTGAGGGTCACCACATCCACGCCCGCTTCGCGCAGGGCGCGGGCCTTGATCGTCATCGCAACCGTCGCCGCCGGCCGGACGCGGCTGTTGCGCTCGGAGAGTGCGGGCATGGCCGGCTACTTCAGGCCGGCACAGAAACGCTGGATGCGCGTGCAGGCCTCGCGCAGGCTTTCCGTATCGGTCGCGTAGCTGATGCGGAAATGGCCGGGATACATGAACGCCGAACCGTGCACCGCGGCGACCCCCTCTTCGTCGAGGAGTGCCACGACGAAGCTCTCATCGTCGGTGATCCTCGCACCCTTCGGCGACGTCTTGCCGATGCAGCCGTGCACCGACGGGAACACGTAGAACGCGCCCTCCGGCTTGTGGCAGTGCACGCCCGGCGCCTCGTTGAGCATGCCGACGACCAGATCGCGCCGCTCGCGATAGACGTCGCGCATCGCGGAGATGCTCTCCTGCGGCCCGGTCAGCGCTTCCACCGCCGCGGCCTGGCCGATGCTGCTCGTGTTGCTGGTCGACTGGCTCTGCAGCTTGTCCATCGCCTTGATCATCGCGACCGGCGCGCCGGCGAAGCCGATGCGCCAGCCGGTCATCGCATAGGCCTTGCTGCACCCGTTCATCGTGATGGTGCGCTCGCGCAGCCGCGGCTCGACCTCCACGATCGTCGCGGGCTTGAAGCCGTCGTAGGCGAGCTTCTCGTAGATGTCGTCGGTGAACACCCACACGTCGGGATGCTTCAGCAGCACGTCACAGATCGGCCGCAGCTCCTCGGCGGAATAGGCGGCGCCGGTCGGGTTGCAGGGGTTGTTCAGCATGAACCACTTGGTGCGGTCGGTGATCGCCGCTTCGAGATCCTCGGCGCGCAGCTTGAAGCCGTTGTTCTGGCCGCACGGCACCAGCACCGGCTTGCCATCGGCGAGGGCGACGATATCGGGATAGCTCACCCAGCACGGCGTCGGGATGATCACCTCGTCGCCTGCGTTCAGCGTCGCGACCATCGCGTTGAAGATGACCTGCTTGCCGCCGGTCGAGATGATGATCTCCTCCGGCTTGTAGTCGATGCCGCTGTCGCGCTTGAACTTCGCCGCGACCGCGCGGCGCAGCACGGGCGTGCCGGCGACGTCGGTGTATTTCGTCTCGCCCGCCTCGATGGCGCGGATCGCCGCATCCTTGACATTGCGGGGCGTGTCGAAATCGGGCTCCCCCGCCGACAGGCTGATGATGTCCCGCCCGGCCGCCTTGAGCTGCCGCGCCTTGGTCGCGATCGCGATCGTCATGCTCGGGCTGATGCGGTCCAGGCGTTCGGCGGTGAGGGACATGGCTTGTTCCGGCAGTCGATGAGGGCGCGGAAACCTAGGAGCACGGCGGCGGCGGGGCAACCTCGGCGCGGGATGCCTGCTCTGTCGCGCGGCCACGCCGCGCATCATGGAGCCATCGCCGCTTCCGCAGAGGACCGCCCTCCCCCCCGAACCCGCTCGCACCTGCTCCCCGGCGCATGACGAACAGGGCAACGAGGAGCACGGTCGCCACTCCGCCGAGGATCACCGTCGCCAGCGCGTTCAGCTCTGGCGTCGCGCCGAGATGCAGCATCGAGAACACCACCATCGGCAGCGTCGACGCGCCGGGTCCGGAGACGAAGCTCGCGATCACCACGTCGTCGAGCGAGAGCGTGAAGGCGAGCAGCCAGCCGGACAGCAGCGCCGGCGCCATCAGGGGCAGGGTGACGCGCCGGAACGCTCGCAGCGGCGTCGCGCCGAGATCCATCGCCGCTTCCTCCAGGGTGGTGCCGGACCCGGCCAGCCGCGCTTCCACGACGATCGCGACGTAGGCGAGCGAGGCGGTGACGTGGGCCACCGTGATCGTGCCCGCCCCGCGCTGCGGGAACCCGAGCAGGCGCTCGGCGAAGACGAACAGCAGCAGCAGCGCGAGCGCGATCAGCAGGTCGGGCAGCACCAGGGGAGCGGCGAGGAGACCTGCGAACGCGATGCGGCCGCGGAAGCGACCGAGCCGCGCGAGCGCGTAACCGGCGAGCGCTCCGAGGATCGTGGCGCCAGTCGCCGAGATCGCCGCGATGCGCAGCGACAGCAGGGCCGCGCCGATGAGTGTGTCGTCGTGCGCGAGGGCCGCGAACCAGCGGAGCGAGAAGCCGGTCCAGACGGTCGTCAGGCGCGAATCGTTGAAGCTCGTCAACACGAGGAGCGCGATCGGTGCATACAGGAAGCCGTACCCGGCGGTGAGCGTCGCCGTCAGGAACCGCCCGCGTCGCATCCGTCAGGCCGCGCGATTGCGGATCGCGAGCGCCGGGGCGAGCAGCAGCACCAGCAACAGGAGGGCGAGCGCAGAGGCCAGCGGCCAGTCGTGGTTGGCGAAGAACTCGTCCCAGATGATGCGCCCGAGCGTCTGGCTCTGTGGGCCGCCGAGCAGCTCGGGGATCACGTATTCGCCCGTCACCGGAACGAATACCAGAGCCAGCCCCGCCCAAACGCCCGGCAGCGACAGCGGCAGCGTCACCCGCCGGAATACCGCCCAGGGCGATGCACCGAGATCGGCCGCCGCCTGCTCGAGCGCCGGGTCGAGGCGCGTCAGCCGCGCGACCAGCGGCAACACGAGGAACGGCAGATAGGCATAGACGATCCCCGCGTACATCGCGCCGTCGGTGTAGAGCAGGTGCAGCGGCGTGTCGGTCAGGCGCAGCGCCATCAGCGCCGCGTTGATCCATCCGTCGTCGCGCAACAAGCCGATCCAGGCGGCGATCCGGAGCAGGAAGCCGGTCCAGAACGGCAGCATCACCAGCAGCAGCAGCACCGGCCGCCAGCGCGCGGAGGTACGCGCGATCGCCAGCGCCAGGGGATAGCCGATCAGCAGGCAGAACGCCGCCGAAATGGAGGCGACGCGGAGGCTCGCGAGGAAGCCGGCGAGATAATACGGATCGCTGACGGCGGTCGCGAGATTGTCGGGCGAGATCGCCAGCGCGAACGGCGGCACGCCATCGGCGGCCACGGCCAACGCGAGCACGGCGAGCAGGGCGGCCGGTGCGGCGACGAAGGCGAACAGCCACGCCCATGTCGGCGCCAGCATCGGCGCACGCAGCGCCGCGTCCGAACGCCTCACCCGTCGGAAACCGCCGGTCAGTGTCCCGCGCGGAAACGCGCCCACATCCGGCTCTCCGCGCGCTGGGCCGCCGGCGGAAGCGAGCCGGTCTCGAAGAATTTCTCCCGCACCGCCGGCGGCGGATAGATGCCGGGGTCGTCCAGGATGTCCTTGTCGATCATCGGGTCGCTCGCCGGCACCGCGTTCGCGTAGCGGACCTTGTTGGTGATCGCCGCCATGGCCTCCGGGCGCAGCACGAAATCGATGAACGCCAGCGCGGCGTCGGGATGCGGTGCGTCGGCCGGGATCGCCAGCTCGTCGAAACCCACCTGGGTGCCTTCCTTCGGGGCGATGTAGCGGAGCATGACA
>DATAPS010000026.1:0-5662 GCA_036265085.1 Acetobacteraceae bacterium
GGTTCGGAGATGTCTTTTGCGAACGCGCGCTGAGCAGGGGGGCGTCCGTCGGCGGAGCCTGCCGATCAGTCGCTCGTTGCAGGGCATCGCCATCGTCCTGTTCGTGGCGATCATCGGCGTCACCGTCGACCAGCTTCTCGCGGCGCGTTCGTCTCTGATCCGTGACACCGAGCATCAGATGGCGCGGCTCGATATGGTGTTTGCCGAGCAGACCGGGCGCGCGGTCGAGACGGTCGATCTCACGGTCCGGAGCGTGGTGGATACGCTCGCCGCCGCGCCCGCCGGCGATACGGCGACGTTCGAACAGTTGTTGCGGCGGCGCATTGCGGGCGTTCGTCAGGTCTCGGACCTCTTTGTCGCGAACGCGGCCGGTGAGATCATCTACAAGTCGCGCGAGGGCCTTGGACCGTCGCTGCCGCCCCCCGGCATGTCGCTCCTCGAGTACTTCCGGATCCATCCCGAGGACGAGCTCCGGATCAGCGAGCCATTGCTCGACCCGGCCGGCAAGTGGACCGCCTTCATGGCGCGCCGCACCAAGGACGCAAGCGGCACCTTCTCGGGCATGGTCCTCGCGGGGCTCAATCTCGCCTACTTCGAGGACTTCTACAAAGCCGTCGAACTGAACGAGAACGGCGCGATCCTCCTTCACCGGCGCGACGGGACGGTACTCGCGCGCTACCCGCCGGTGGCTGATCTGATCGGCAAGAGCTACGCGGATCTTCCGCCGTTCAGCGAGATACTTTCCAAGCAGATTGCCGGCACCGTCCTGATGGACAGCCCGCTCGACGGCAGCCGCCGCGTGCTCGCGATCCGCGCGCTCAAGGCATTTCCGCTCGCAGTCAACGTCTCGGTCGACGAGGCCAGCGTGCTGCACGGATGGTGGCGTTCAACGATCTACTTCGCGATCGCGGCGGCGACGGCGGGGATTGTGCTTGCAGCGCTGTTGTTCATGCTGTCGTACCGCTCGCGAGAGATCGAACGCCTGTTGCGCGCAGCGGAATCGGCCCGGGAGGCGGCGGAGCGCGCGAACGAGCAGCTCGTGCAGCAGATGCAGGAGCGCGAGCGCGCCGAGGCGGCCCTGCGGCAAGCGCAAAGAATGGAGGCGATCGGCCAGCTCACGGGCGGCGTCGCGCATGATTTCAACAATCTGCTCACGGTCGTTCTCGGCAACATCGATCTGCTCCAGTTGTCAGAGAAGCTCGAGACGCGGAGCAATGATCTGCTGAACACGATGCGGGCGGCGGCGGAGCGCGGCGCGACGCTCACGTCCCAGCTTCTCGCGTTCGCACGGCGGCAACCGCTCGTTCCCCGCGACGTCAACGTCAACAAGCTGGTCGCGGACATGGACGACCTGATGCAGAGCGCACTGGGCAGCCGGATCACCATTGCAACGAAGCTGGACCCGAATCTGTGGCAGGCGTCAGTCGATCCGACGCAGATCGAGCTCGTTATCCTCAACCTGGCGATCAACGCGCGCGACGCGATGCCGGGCGGCGGGACGCTCACGATCGCGACGCGGAACGCCGTTCGCAGCTCGCCCGTCCGCCCCGAGGAACCGATGGCGGGCGATTATGTCGAGGTGACCGTCTGCGATACCGGAACCGGAATGACGCCGAACGTTCTCGCCCGCGCGTTCGAGCCGTTCTTCACGACCAAGGGGCCGGGCGCTGGTTCCGGGCTGGGCCTGCCCCAGGTTCTCGGGTTCGCGACCCAGTCTGGCGGCGGCGTCCGCGTCGACAGCGCCGTCGGCCACGGGACGTCGGTCCATGTCTATCTCCCGCGCGCGACGTCGAGCAGCGGAACCGACGCGTCGTCGCTTGCTCCAATGCCGACCGAAAAGCGGGGAAGCCATGCAACGGTTCTGGTCGTCGACGACGACGCGGCCGTGCGGCAGACCGTCGTCCAGCTGCTGCGAAGCCTCGGTTATACGGTCTGCGAGGCGAACGGCGGGGGCGCCGCACTCGAATGGCTGGCCGAGCGCCGGCCCGTGGACGTTCTGCTGACGGACTTGGCCATGCCGGATATCGCCGGGGCGGAACTCTCCCGCCGCGCCCGGGAACTGCGCCCAGGACTGCCGGTCGTGTTCATCTCGGGCTACGCGGAGCCACAATTGCTCACCGGTGACGCCCGGAACGCCCGCCTCGTGCTGAAGCCGTTCAGGCCACAGGAGTTGGCGCAACAAATCGAGGCTGCCATTGCGGAGACAGCCTCCGCCACGTGAGCGGCCGACCGGGGCGGGCGGATCCGAACGCCCCCGATCCGTCCGGTGATCGGCGCCGGCTTACGCCGTCGCTTCGTGCTTGATCCCCTTCTCGGCGAGCAACGTCGTCAGCTCGCCCGACTGGAACATCTCGGTGACGATATCGCACCCGCCGACGAGCTCGCCTTTGACATACAGCTGCGGGATCGTAGGCCAGTTCGAGAACTGCTTGATGCCGTCACGCAGCTCGGGATCGTCAAGCACGTTGGCAGTCTGGAACGGCACGCCGATATGGGTCAGGATCTGCACGACGCGTGCCGAGAACCCGCACTGCGGGAACATCGCATTGCCCTTCATGTAGAGCATCACGTCGTTGCCGGTGATGTCGTGCTGTATGCGGTCGAACACTGGATTGCTCATAGGGTCGGTCCTCAGTCGGGAGCTGATGTTTGTAGGGCGAGGGCGTGCAGCTCGCCCCCCATGCGGCCCCGCAGCGCGGCATAGACGATCTGGTGCTGCTGGACGCGCGACTTGCCACGGAAGATCTCGCTGACGATGCTTGCGGCGTAGTGGTCTCCGTCGCCGGCGAGGTCATCGATACTCACGCGGGCGTCGGGGAGCGCCGCCTTGATCAGGGCCTCGATCTCACTGGCGGCCATGGCCATGCGACGAACTCTCCATCCAGAACGGGAAGAACCGCTCGTGGGTCTCCCGTAATGTAGCGACCGATATGGTTGTAGCGTCGGGGAGAGTCAAACCCTCGCAATCGGCACGTCCGATCAGCCGTCCCGGGATGCCAGCCCTTTCGGCCTCCGCGAGGATCTCCGCCGAGGCGCGGACCGCGAGCAGGTAGCGTCCTTGATCCTCGCCAAACCAGAAGGAGTGGTCGGCCATGTCGCCCGGGCCGGGGAGCAGGCGCGCCCCGCCCGAGCCTCCGGCGAGCACCATCTCCGCGACCGCGATCAGGAGACCGCCGTCAGACAGATCGTGGCATGCCAGGACCCGCCCGGCGCCAATCAGGTCCCGAGCGAAATCGCCCGTGCGCCGTTCGGCCGCGAGATCAAGCGGCGGGGGCGGCCCGTCCTCCCGGCCAGCAATCTCACGCAGCCAGAGGGACTGGCCGAGCCAGCCAGCCGTCGCCCCAATCAGGACGAGATCGGTGCCGGCCGGCAGCCCGATGCCGACTGCCCGGGCGGCATCCGCGATCACCCCCACCCCGCCGATTGCCGGCGTGGGCAGGATCGCGCGGCGTTCGGTCTCGTTGTAGAGACTGACGTTGCCGCTGACGACCGGGAAGTCGAGCGCGGTGCAGGCCCTCGCCATGCCGCGGATGGCGGCCGCGAATTGTCCCATGACCTCCGGCTTCTCGGGATTGCCGAAATTCAGGTTGTCCGTGACCGCCAGCGGACGTGCGCCGGTCGCCGTGATGTTCCGCCACGCCTCCACGACCGCCTGCGCCCCGCCCGCCTCCGGGTCGGCGGCACAGTAGCGCGGGGTGCAATCGGTGGTCAGCGCGAGCGCCCGGCGCGACCCGTCGATCCGCACGATCGCCGCATCGGCTGCTCCTGGCCGCTTCACGGTCTGGCCGCCGATCGTGCTGTCGTACTGGTCCCAGATCCACGCCCGCGAACAGAGGTCGGGGCAGCCGATCAGCTTGAGCAGCGCATCGCCGAGCCCCGACGGATCGGACACTTCGCCGAGCGGGGCCGGGGGCGGGGTCTCCATGGTGGGCCGGTGATAGAGCGGCGCCTGATCCGCTAGCGGAGCAAGCGGGATATCCGCCTCGATCCGATCGTTATGCCGTATCACAATCCGCCCGCCGTCGGTCAGGTGGCCGATCACGGCGAAGTCGAGTTCCCACTTCTCGAAGATCGCCCGCGCGATGTCCTGACGGTCGGGGCGGAGGACCATGAGCATCCGCTCCTGACTCTCCGACAGCATCATCTCGTAAGCGGTCATGCCGGCCTCGCGCTGCGGGACGGCGTCGAGGTCGAGCTCGATCCCGACCCCGCCCTTGCCCGCCATCTCGACGGAGGAGGAGGTGAGGCCGGCCGCGCCCATGTCCTGGATTGCGACGATCGCATCGGTCGCCATCAGCTCCAGGCACGCCTCGATCAGCAGCTTTTCGACGAAGGGGTCGCCGACCTGCACAGTCGGGCGCTTCTCCTCGGAGTCTTCGGCGAACTCCGCGCTCGCCATCGTCGCGCCGTGGATGCCGTCCCGGCCGGTCTTCGAGCCGACATAGACGACCGGATTGCCGATTCCGGCGGCCGCGCTCAGGAAGATCCGGTCGGCTCGGGCGATCCCTACCGTCATCGCGTTCACCAGCGGATTGCCGTCGTAGGCGGCGTGAAAATTCACCTCGCCGCCGACCGTGGGTACGCCGACGCAATTTCCGTAGCCGCCAATCCCCCGTACCACACCGTCCACCGTGCGCTTGGTCCGCGGATTCTCCGGCCGTCCAAAGCGCAGGGCGTTCAGATTCGCGATCGGCCGCGCGCCCATGGTGAACACGTCGCGCAGGATGCCGCCCACGCCGGTCGCCGCACCTTGGTAGGGCTCGATGAAGCTCGGGTGGTTGTGGCTCTCCATCTTGAAGACACAGGCCAGGCCCTCGCCGATGTCGATCACGCCGGCATTCTCGCCCGGACCGTGGATCACCCAGGGGGCCTTGGTCGGCAGGTTGCGAAGCCAGACGCGGGAGGATTTGTAGGAGCAGTGCTCTGACCACATGACGCTGAACACGCCAAGTTCCGTCAGGGTCGGGGTGCGGCCCATGATGTCGAGCACGCGGGCATATTCATCCGCGCTCAGCCCGAACTCGCGGGCGAGCGCCTGATTGACGTCGCGCTCCATCACGCCGCGAGCGCAGTCGCCAGGGCGTCAAACAGCGGCTTGCCGTCGTCGCCGCCCAGCAGTGGATCGACCAGATCCTCCGGGTGCGGCATCAGCCCGAGCACGCGCAGATTGGGCGAGAGAATTCCGGCGATGCTGCGGGCGCTGCCATTCGGGTTGTCGTCCGCGTAGCGGAATGAGACCAGGTTCTCACCCTCCAGCCGGTCGAGCGTCGCGTCGTCGGCGAAGTAGTTGCCGTCGCCGTGAGCCATCGGCGCGCGGAAGATGGCGCCGCGCTGGTAGCGGCAGGTGAAAGCCGTATCGGCCCGTTCGACGCGGAGATGACAGTCGCGCGAGAGAAAGCGCAGCGAAGCGTTGCGGAGCAGCGCGCCCGGCAACATCCCCGCTTCGGTCAGGATCTGGAAGCCGTTGCAGACGCCGAGCACGTAGCCGCCGCGCTCGGCGTGTCGCCGGATCTCCGCCATGACGGGCGATTGCGCCGCCATCGCGCCGCAGCGGAGGTAGTCCCCGTAGCTGAAGCCGCCGGGGATGACGACGAGATCGAGGCCGCTGAGGTCGGTGTCGCGATGCCAGACCATCCGCGGCTTCTGCCCGGACGACAGTTCC
>DATAPS010000027.1:0-1543 GCA_036265085.1 Acetobacteraceae bacterium
ACGCGAAAATCGGCGACGAGCGCGAGCCCCAGACCTCCCCCGACCGCGGCGCCGTGTACCGCGGCGATGATCGGCTTGCGCGTGCGGAAGAGGCGGATCGCTTCCTTATAGAGGTGCCGGCCGGCGCCGCTGCGGCTGCCCTCCGCTGCCGTTCCGGTCTCCATGCGTTTCGAGAAATCGGCCCCGGCGCAGAACGAGCGGCCTTCGGCAGCGAGCACGATCGCGCGGCAGCCCGGGTCGGCGTCGAGACGCTCGAAGGCCTCGCCGATTTCGGCGATCAGCTCGCTGTCGAAGAAATTGTGCGGCGGACGGCGCATCTCGACCGTCGCGACGTGGCCGTCCTGGCTGACATGGGTGTCGCTCATCTGCGGATCTCCTCGGGGTCCCGTTTGACGATCAGCGCGTCGACGACGGTCACACCCTCTCCTTGCGGATGGACGATGACCGGGTTGAGGTCGACTTCCTCGATCAGCTCGGCGTGATCGGCCGCGAAACGCGACACCGTCGCGATCAGTTCGGCGAGCGCCGTGCGATCCGCAGGAGGCGCCCCTCGTACCGCGCCGAGGAGCGCCGCTCCCTTCAGCCGGTCCAGCAGAGCCAGGGCTTGCTCTACGCCGATCGGCACCGGCGCGAACGCGATATCGCGCAAAACCTCGACATTGATGCCGCCGAGTCCTACCATCAGCATCGGGCCGAAACCGGCATCCCGCGTGATGCCGAGGATGATTTCGCGGCCCGGCGGCGCCATCGCCTGCACCAGGACGCCGTGGATTGCGGCCTCCGGAGACGCCTTTTTGGCGCTCCCCAGCACCCGTTCGTAGGCCTCGCGCACCGCCGGTTCGCCGACAATGCCGAGAGCGATGCCGCCCGCCTCGGTCTTGTGGGTGATGTCGGGGGACTGCACCTTGAGCGCGACAGGGCCGCCGATGCGGGCAGCAGCCTGTGCGGCCTCGTCGGCGCTCGTTGCCAGCGCCTCTGGCGGACGCGGCACGCCGTATCGGGCGAGCAGGGCCTTGGCCTCCGTCTCGGTCAGCACGGGGGCGGCGGCTGCCAAAGCGCGGCCGACTTCGTCGCGCACTCTCGGCGGGGTCGCCGAGGCCGCGATCGGCTGACGCCGCCGCGTCTGGAACGCCGCGTAGTCGACCAGCGCACGGATCGCGCGCGCGCAGCTCGGCATCGAGGTGTAGCATGGGATGCCCGCTTCGGCGAACCGCGCCATCGCTCCCGGCGACGCGGTCGTGTAGGTTGACAGCAGGATCGGCTGCTCGGTCGCCGCCGTGATCGCGGCGAGCTCTTCGGCGCGCTTGGCGGCGGTCGCATCGTTGGCGAGCGAGCCGATCAGCAGGATCGTGTCGATCCGCTTCGACTCTCGGACGATCTCGACGAGCCGCGCGTAGCCGACCTCGTGGATCGCCTGCGCGGTGCCGTCAACCGGGTTTTGCGCCGAGGCGTAGGAGGGGAGAAGCGCGAGGACGCGCCGCTGGATATCGTCCTCCAGGACCGGGAGCTCCAGCCCGTGCGCCGACAGGATGTCGGCCATCCA
>DATAPS010000028.1:0-5610 GCA_036265085.1 Acetobacteraceae bacterium
GCCGAATGGCGCATCCGGTCGATCTGCTCGTTGATCTGCGCGTCCTTTTCGATATAGGTGTCGGTGCGCGGAACGTACGCTTCCGGCTGGTAGTAGTCGTAGTAACTGACGAAGTATTCGACCGCGTTGTCCGGGAAGAACGACTTCATTTCGCCGTAAAGCTGCGCGGCCAGCGTCTTGTTCGGCGCCAAGATGAGCGTCGGCTTCTGCACCGCCTCGATCACCTTCGCCATCGTGAAGGTCTTGCCCGACCCGGTGACGCCGAGCAGCACCTGGTCCCGCTCGTTCTGCTCCACGCCCCCCACGAGTTCGCGGATCGCCCCCGGCTGATCGCCGTTCGGCTCGTATTCCGACACCACCTTCAGCCGCCGCGTATTCGGCTTCGGCGGCTGCTTCTGCGGCATGAACAGCACCGGCGCCGGCCGGGTCAGCACTTGCGACATTGAGAACATCTCCTGAGCGGACGGAGATGGTCTCTCATGCCCGGCGAGTCGAGTGGATCAGCCGTCCTTCGGCCAGCGCCGGTGCAGCCAGAGCCAGCCCTCGGGCCAGCTGCGGATGCGCGCTTCCAGCTCGGCGTTGATCGTCGCCGTGAACGCGATGATGTCGGCCCTCCGGTTCCCCGTATCCGGAAGTTCCAGGGGCGGGCCGATGACGATGCGCAGCCGCGCCGGGCCGAGGCGGCGGACATGGCCGACCACTACCGGGCATTTGAACCGCAGCGCATAGGTTGCGGCGGCAATCGCGGTCATGGCGGGGCGGCCGAACAGCGGGACCGCGACGCCTTCGTTCATCTTCTGGTCCTGCAGGATGCCGAGATAGCCGCCGCGCGCGAGATGCGCGAGCGCCTGAATCGCGCCCGCCGCGCCCTTGTTGAACATCGGCACTTCCTGCCCGACGGCGCGCGTCCGGAGGTCGGTGATGACGCGGTCGACCAGGGGGTTGGCGGCGCGGCGGAAGAACACCGCCATGTTGACACCGAGCTTGCGGAACGCGACCGGCAGCAGTTCCCAATTGCCGATATGGGCGGAGATCAGCACCGCCGGCCCGCCACGCTCGACCAGCGCCAGGGCGTGCTCGCCGCCTTCCGCCTCCCAACCGGGACCGGACTCGTTGAACTCGAGCTTGCCGAGATGCGGCAGTTCGGCGACCGTCCGCCCGAGATTCTCCCACACGCCGCGCACCAGCCGCCGCCGCGCTGCGGCGTCGAGCTCCGGGTAGGCGTGGCGGATGTTCTCGTCCGCCACCTTCGAGACCGGCAGAAGTGGCCCAAGCGTCCGCGCGACCGCGCCGCCGAGATTGGAGGCGGCCGCCGGTGAGAGCATACCGATGAGGGCGAGGCCAGCGCGAACCGCGGCGGCCTCGATGCGGTAGCGGAGCTTCACGCCGTGAGCGCCCGGTCCAGCACGCCTTCGATGGCAGCGAGGTCGTCCCACGCCAGCGCGACGTCGATGACCGTAATCGCGCCCGCGAGGCCGGGCGGCAGGCGGACGGCGTCCTTCGGCGTTGTCACCGGCACGGCCCCAAGCCGTTGGGCGGCAGCGAGGACCGACCGGACCTCGTCGTGCGTGTAGCCGTGGTGATCGGGAAAATCCCGCTCGCCGGCGACCGTGGCGCCAGCCTCGCGCAACGACTCGAAGAATTTCGCAGGGCGCGCGATTCCGGCGAAAGCAAAGAGGGGACGGCCAGCGAGGCCGGCGGCCTCGTAGCGCGAGCGGAGCGCGGCACGCAACACCGGCAGGCCCGGCGGCAGTACGGCCGCCGCGCCGGCCTGGTCCGTGCCGATCATTATGCAGGCGTCGCAGCGCCCCGCCGCCGCCGCGACGGGTTCGCGCAGCGGGCCTGCGGGGAGAACCCGCCCGTTGCCGAACCCGACCGCACCATCGACCACGAGGAGCGACACCGTCTTCTCCAGTGTCGGATTCTGGAGTCCGTCATCCATCACCAGCACGTCCGCGCCCGCGGCAACCGCTACCTGCGCGGCTTTCGCCCGGTCGCCGTCCACGAACGTCGGTGCGACCGCGGCGAGAAGCAGGTCCTCGTCGGCGCCGTAGCCGCGCGTGAGGAACGCGACCGCCCGCCCGCGCGCTTGCAACCGCCGCCCAAGGTCGAGCGCGACGGTCGTTTTGCCGGATCCGCCCACGCCGGGATTGCCGCAGCAGATGACCGGCACCGGCGCTCGCCACCCGCTCCGCGCCACCCGCCGCGCGGTCGCCGCGGCATAGGCCGCGGCCGCCGGCGCGAGCAGCATCGCGAGGGTACCGGCACGCGGCTCCGACCAGAAGGCCGGCGCTCTCACGCCGGCACGGCAGCGCGTTGCACGAGCGCCGCGAGCTCCTGCGCCACCCGCTCGGGCAGATCCGCGAGCCGGCTCGCCGCGGCGCAGGCGGCCTCTCCGGCCCGCTCCCGCCGCGCGGCATCGCGTAGCGTCTCCGCGACCCACGCGGTCAGCGCGCGCGCGCCGGCGACCTCCGTGATCCCGCCGCCGTCGCGCAGCGCGGAAACGGGGTCGGCGAAATTGAACATGTGCGGCCCGGCCGCGATCGCGCAGCCTAGCCGCGCCGGCTCCAGCGGGTTCTGGCCGCCATGCGCGACCAGGCTTCCGCCGACGAACACCACGCGCGCCAGCCGATACCACAGCCCCAGCTCGCCCAGCGTATCAGCCACCCACACCCCTTCGTGCGGCGGGTCCTCGCCGCGGCTGCGCTGCGGCGCATCCAGCGCCTTCGCGATTTCGTCGCCCCGCTCCGGATGGCGAGGCGCCACGATCGTCAGCAACCCAGGGAAGCCGGGCGCGAGTTCCGCATGGATGGCGGCGGCGATGTCCTCCTCGCCGGGATGGGTGCTGGCTGCCAGCCAGACCGGCCTGCCGTCGAGTACCGCGCGCAGCCGCGACAGCTCGCTGGGTGCGGCCGGCAGCGGAGGTGCTGCGAATTTGAGGTTCCCCGCGACGCGGACCGTCCGGGCGCCGAGCGCGCGAAAGCGCGCCGCGTCGGCGGCCGACTGCGCGTCGATCCGCTCGAACGTGTCGAGTACGGAACCGGCGAAGCCGGGTGCGCGCCGCCAGCCGCGGAAGCTGCGGTTCGACAACCGCCCGTTGAGCAGCACGACGGGGATGTCGCGGACGCGGCATCCGTGAAGGAGGTTCGGCCAGATCTCGCTCTCGACGAACGCCGCCGCGTCCGGCCGCCAGTGGTCGAGGAACCGCGCGCCCCAGGACGGCACGTCCAGCGGCACGAACCGGTGCAGCACCGCCGGCAGCCGCTCGGCGACCAGCGCCGCGGACGTCACCGTGTTCGTCGTGAACAGCACGTGCGCGTCCGGCACGGCGGTCAGGAAATGCTCGGCCACTCCGAGCACCGACATCGCCTCGCCCACGCTCGCGCCGTGCAGCCACAGGAGCGGTCCCGACGGACGCAGCGTGTCGTCGAGCCCGCGCCGTTCCCGCAGTCGCGCCGCCATCTCCTTCCCCCGCGCCGCGCGCCGTCGCAGCATCAGCCGCAACGCCGGCGCGGCGGCCGCGGTGGCGCCCCGGTATGCGACGAGCCACATCAGCGGCCGAGCCGGTCGGCGCGGTCGGCCGCCGCCGTCAGCGCCTGCGCGATCACCGGCAGCGCCGCCTCGGCGCCGTCCCGCGCGACGGAGATCGGGGCGCCGCACACGATCGTCCCACGCCCGAACGGGAGCGGCACGATCATGCGATCCCAGGTCGGCGCGACGATACGGCGGCTCGTTTGCGCGGCGCAGGGCAGCACCGGCACCCCCGACACCGCCGCGAGTTGCGCCACCCCTGGCGCCGCGACCCGCGCCGGCCCGCGCGGACCGTCCGGCGTGATCCCCACGATTTGGCCGTCGGCGAGGCAGGACAGCATGGTCAGGGCGCCCGCCGCGCCGCCGCGGTCGCGTCCCTTGCTGATGCTCGATCCGTGGACCACCCGAAACGAGAAGCGCCGCATGACCTCCCCGATGAACCGCCCGTCGCGATGCCGGCTCACCAGAACATACACTTGTGCCGGCGAGCCGTTGGTGCGCGCGTAAAGCCAGAGCGCCGTCATGAGCGGCAGGCGCTCGTGCCAGGAGGCAAATACCATCGGCCCGCCCGCGAGCACGCTCGCGAGGTGCTCGCCCCCCTCGACCGTCCAGCGCGTGGTCCGCAATGTGAATTCGAGGTATCGGCCCAGCAACCCGGTGAGCAGCGCCTGCACCACGCGGCGCTGGACCAACCACTTCATGCGGGGCCGGGTAGCACGCGGCCCCCGTCACGGCAACGCAAGCCGCCGACGAGTCGGCTCAATGCCCGCCGAGCGGAACCAGGTGCGAGAGGAATGTCTCCGCGCAGGCCCGCCAGCTGAACCGCTCGGCATGCGCCCGCGCGTCCGACCGGCTCGCCATCAGCGCGTCGAGCGCAGCCTGCCGGAGATCCGCGTCGACGGCGCCGATCCGGCCATCCGCCTTGGCCATCACGTCCTTCGGGCCGGTCACCGGAAACGCCGCGACCGGCGTGCCGCAGGCGAGCGCCTCGAGAATGACCAGACCGAAGGTGTCCGTCAGGCTCGGAAAGACGAACACGTCGGCCCCGGCGTAAGCGCGCGCGAGGTCCTCGCCGAAGCGCGGCCCGGTGAAGTGCACCTTCGGGTAGTCGCGCCGCAGCGCCGCGAGCTGCGGACCGCCGCCCACCACCGCCTTCGACCCCGGAAGGTCGAGGTCGAGGAAGGCGCGGATATTCTTCTCGACCGCCACCCGCCCGACATACAGAAACACCGGCCGCGGCAGGTCCCAGCTCTCGCGCGGCTCGGGCTTGAAGAGGCTCAGATCGACGCCGCGCGACCACGGGCGGATGCGGCGGAAGCCGCGCGACGCGAGGTCGTCGCGCAGGCTCGCCGTCGCGACCATGATCCCCTGCCCGGAATCGTGGAAGTTGCGCAGAAAGGCGTAGAGCCACGCGGGCGGAATGCCGATACGGGCGTTCACATATTCCGGGAACCGGGTGTGGAACGCGGTCGTGAACGCGCATCCCCGCTTGCGCGCCCAGCCCCGCGCGGACAGGCCGAGCGGACCCTCCGTCGCCAGATGCAGCGCATCCGGTGCAAACGCCTCGATCATCTTGTCGAGCCGCCGCCGCGGCAGGATCGAGAGCCGGATGTCGGGGTAGGTCGGACACGGCACTGTCGTGAACCGGTCCGGTCCGATCACCTCCACCGTATGCCCGAGCGCCGACAGCTCGGCGGCGACGGTGGAGAGGGTCCGGACCACGCCGTTGACCTGCGGCCGCCACGCATCTGAAATGATCAGGATGCGTGCGGGCAGCGGCCCGACGGTCAGCAGCCGTGCACGCTCCTCCGTTTCGTCGCCGGCGCCGATCGTCAGACCGGAGGGGGTGAGTGCGTCAGGCAGCTTCGGGCACGACCACGCCGCGGGGCGCGTGGAAGGACAGGCGGTTCAGCTCCGCCCAGTCGATCAGCTCCAGACGCCCGTCATGGTGTTCCACCAGCGCCGTGCAGCTTTCCACCCAGTCGCCGTCGTTCAGGTAGAGCACGCCGTTCACGTCCCGCATCTCGGCATGATGGATGTGGCCGCACACCACGCCGTCCAGCCCGCGACGCCTCGCCT
>DATAPS010000029.1:0-11082 GCA_036265085.1 Acetobacteraceae bacterium
CTTCCGCGACCGCTTCGTCCCGGTGTTCCTGCAGCCGGGCACGATCGACGGCAAGGTGTACGGGCTGCCGATTGCCGCCTCCGCCCGGGCGATGTTCTACAATAAGGACATGTTGTCGAAGGCCGGCTTCGCGAACGGCCCGACTAGCTGGGACGATGTCGTCGCCGCGGCGAAGAAGCTGAAGGCGGACGGCACCTACGGCTTCGGCATCCAGGGCAAGGATATCGAAACCGACGTCTACTGGTACTACGCGATGTGGAGCTACGGCGGCGACCTGATCGGCAAGGATGGCAAGGTCGCCTTCGCCGGTCAGCCTGGCGAGACGGCATTGAACCTCTACAAGTCGATGATCGACCAGGGCCTCACCGAGCCGGGCGTCACCAGCTACAACCGCGAGGATCTGCAGAACCTGTTCAAGCAGGGGCGGCTCGGCATGATGATCACCGCGCCGTTCCTGGTCACGCAGATCGCGGCGGAGGCGCCAAAGCTCGATTACGGGATCGTGCCGGTTCCCAAGGGCACGACGCAGTCGACCTATGCGGTGACGGATTCGATCGTGATGTTCAAGAACTCGAAGGTCAAAGCCGCGGCGTTCAAGTTCCTCGACTTCATCTTCGGCAAGGACCAGCGCGTCCAGTTCAACAAGAACGAGGGATTCCTGCCGACGACGAAGGCGGTCGCGGAAGATCCGTACTTCGCCGACAATCCGCGCCTGAAGGTGTTCGTCGGCCTCATGCCGCAGGCGCATTTCGCGCCGGTCATCAGCGGCTGGGAAGATGTGGCCAAGGACGTGATCGACGCGCTGCAATCCGTCTATCTCGGCAACGCGCAGCCGGCCCCCGCGCTACAGCAGGCGGCCAGCAAGGCGAATCAGGCGCTTGGAAAGTAGGGCGGGTCTCGACCCGCCGTCAGGACGGCGCATCGATCGGGAGGTCGAGACCCGCCCTGGGCTCGCGGGCGGGGCGGCGCGGCGTACCGCGCGCCGTCACCTCCCGATCCTCCTGATCACGCCGAGCCTACTGCTCGCGGTCGCGATCATCCTCTACCCATTCTTCGTGATCCTGCGGCTCTCGTTTGCGAACGTTTCGCCGTTCGGGCAGGTCCGCGGCTTCGTAGGCGCGACGAACTACGCGAACGTGCTGGCCGATCCGATCTTCTACGGCGCGCTCTGGCGCACCGTCGTCTGGACCGTGTGTGTGGTGGGCGGGACCGTGCTTGTTGCGATGCCGGCAGCACTCGTGCTGCAGCAGGACTTCTACGGGCGTTCGGTGGCGCGGACGATCGTCATGCTGCCCTGGGCGCTCTCGCTCGCGATGGCGGCGGTGCTGTGGCAATGGTCGTTCAACGCCGATTTCGGGATGATCAACGGGATCCTGCGCGAGATCGGACTGATCTCGAGCTCGGTGCATTGGACGGCGCGCGCCGAGACCGCCTTCCCCGTGGAAATCGGCATCGGCATCCTCGTGTCGATCCCGTTCACCTCGACGATCTTCCAGGGCGGTCTGTCGTCGATGCCGCCGGACATCTTCGAGGCCGCGCGGATCGACGGCGCCTCCGGCGCGCAGCAGTTCCGGTTCCTCACGCTGCCGCTGTTGCAGCCGTTCATCAGCATCGCCGTTGTGCTGAACGTCATCTACGTGTTCAACTCGTTCCCGATCATCTGGGTGATGACGCAGGGCGGCCCCGACAACGGCACCCATATCCTTGTCACCTACGCCTACGAGCTCGCCTTCCGCCTCGGCCGGCCCGGTCCGGCCGCTGCGGTCTCCATCGTCATGCTGGGGATCGTCCTCGCGTTCACCGCCCTCTATCTGCGCCTGCAACGGCAGGCCGCATGAGGCGGCACGGCAAACTGCGCCGCAGCATCATCTGTTGGGCGGTGCTCGCGCCGCTGATCGCGCTGGTGCTGTTCCCCTACGCGGTCATGCTATCGACGGCGCTGAAGACAACTCCGGAAGTCATGGCGTTCCCGCCGCGGTGGATCCCGCGCGTCTGGAGCCTCGCGAGTTTTCCGGCGATGTGGGCGCAGGCTCATCTGGGCAGCGCGATCGGCAACAGTCTCATCATCGCCGGCGGATCCGTGTTGCTGACGCTCTGCGTCGCGATCCCGGCGGCCTACGCCCTCGCGCGGCTGCCGTTCCGGACCAAGCCCGCTTATCGCGCGTTCCTGCTGGTCACGCAGATGCTCGCGCCGGTGCTGCTGATCCTCGGCCTGTTCCGGATGGCAGCAAGTGTGCAACTCGGCGACGGCACGCTGGTGAATACCCGGGCCGGGGTGATCCTGATCTATGCGGCATTCCAGATCGCATTCTCGGTCTGGATGCTATCGGCCTATTTCGCGGCGATTCCGCAGGACATCGAGGAAGCCGCCTGGATCGACGGCTGCGGACGCATGCAGGCGGTGCGGCACGTCTTCCTCCCGCTGGCGGTGCCGGCGATCGCTGTCTGCGCCATCGTGGCCTTCGTGGCGGGCTGGAACGAGTATGTCGTGGCGCTGACGATGCTTCGCGATCCGGACAAGCAGACGGTGACGCTGCAGGTCGTGAACCTGGTCGCGGGGCGGTACCAAATTGCGTGGAACCAAGCCATGGCGGGCGCTCTTGTCGCGACCGTGCCCGTCGCTGTTGTCTTCGCGGGTCTCCAGCGCTTCCTCGTCCGCGGCTTGGCGCTGGGAGCGGTCAAATGACCGAGCTCACACGAGAGCGATCATTGCAGCGCGTTCACGCAACTCCGGCGTTCAGACGCCGTTTTCACCGGCGGTCCAACGCCAAGGAGAACGAGGATGGATAAAGACAGGATTGCAGGCGCCGCCAATCAGGCCAAAGGCGCGGTGAAGCAGGGTGTCGGGAACTTGACCGGCGACACCAAGATGCAGGCCGAAGGTCAGGCCGACAAGGCGAAGGGCAAGGTCCAGAACGCCGTCGGCAGCACCAAGGACGCAGCGCGGGATGCGCTCGACAAGGACTAAACCGGACCCACGCTGGAAATCAGCGGGGCGCCGCGCGCAAGCGCGGCGCCCCGTCTGCGTTCGGACCGACGCTCCGGGACCGCGTGGGCCGCCGCACGCTATTGCGGCGTCCGCGTCGATCCGCCATTTCGGTGGAAAAGCGCGAGCGAAGCGGTCCCGTGGTTACCCAGCAGATGTTTCGAGACGCCATGGCCCGGCTCGGCGCGGCGGTCAACGTGATCACGACGGACGGTCCGGGTGGCCGCCGTGGGTTCACCGCCTCAGCCGTTTGCAGCGTGACCGACTCGCCGCCAACCCTTCTGGTCTGCATGAATCGCACGAGCGATTCCAATGAAGCGGTCCGGGCCAACGGTGTCCTTTGCGTGAACACGCTGACCGCGCGGCAACAGGAGCTGTCGCCGTTGTTCGCCGGCCAATACGACGTCGACATGGAAGGCCGGTTTGCGGCCGCCGGCTGGGGCTCTCTCGTCACGGGCGCGCCGGTGCTGCAGGACGCGGCCGTCTCCTTCGATTGCAAGATCGCACAGACCACCGCGGTCGGGACGCATCACGTCTTTTTCTGTGAAGTCCAGGCGATCCAGTTCGGCTCGGTTCACGAGGGCCTGATCTACTATGGACGCACCTACCATCCCGTCCGGATCTCGTGACCCGCGCGTAGCCGCCATGCGTCACGATTGTCGAACGAAGCGGAGGATGGTAGCGTTCGAACGATGGATGCGAACCGACACGGGGTCGGAACCAACCGATCGCCGGCCGCAAAACGGCCGGGGAATGAGTAGGGCGCGATGTCGGGCATCCCGGCCTTACTGACTGATCTGTGCATCACCTGCCCGCTACGGCAGATCGCGACGTTTCGTCCGTTCGACGCGGACGATCTCAGTTTCGTCCAGCAAATGGTGGTCGCGCGCCGGAGTTTCTCGCCGGAAGCGGAGATCATGCGCGCGGGCGAGTATGGCGGCGGGCCGTATACTCTGTGGGACGGCTGGGCCTATCGCTACCGCGATGTCCCGTCCGACGAGGGCGGACAGCCTCGCCAGCAGATCGTCGATATCGTCTTGCCGGGCGACATGTTCGGTATCGAGGCGGCTCTGATGGGCCGGGCTGGCGATCCCGTGCGGGCGCTGACCGACGCGACGATCTGCGCCCACGATCCGCGCGCGTTCGCGAACATCTTCACCATGCGCGCCGAGCTCGCGCGCGCCTTGCTGGAGACGCAGCTTCGCGACCGGCTCCGCACGGACGCGCGTCTGACAGCCCTCGGCCAGGGCACCGGGGCGCAGCGCGCGGCGCATCTGATGCTTGAGATCCGCGACCGGCTGATCCAGCGCGGCAAGCTGCCGGAGAGTGCGGCAGCCTCGAACGATCAGCGGGTCCCCTTCCCACTCCGTCGCCGGCACTGGGCGGCGGCGCTAGGCATGTCGGGCACGCATGTCGCGCGCTCGCTGGCAGAACTCGATCGCGCCGGGCTCGCGCACGTCGAGGAAGCCGTGGTCGTCATCGGCGATCCCGCGCGGCTCACGTCGTTCTGCGGCTACGCGACCCCCCCGTCGGAACTCGGCCGGCGGTCTTTGCTGTAGGCTCGAGGAATGCCGGCACGGCGGCGCGAACCGCCGTGCCGAACCGGACTACATCTCGCTGTAGTTGCCGTTGTGCCAGATGTACAGGACGTAGTCGCTGACCTTCACGTCGCCCTTGTTGTCGTAGGAGATCGGGCCGAGCACCGTCTGCCACGGGCCGTCCTTCTTCAGTTCGTCGGCGACCTTCTTCGGGTCCGTCGTCCCAGCCTTCTGCGCCGCCTGCGCCCACACCTGGACCGCGGCATAGGTGTAGAGGACATAGCCTTCCGGATCGATCTTTTGGTCCTGGAACTCCTTGACCACCGTCGCCGCGGTCGGGCGCTTCCGCGGGTCGGAAGGGAAGGTCATCATCACGCCTTCCGAGGCGGGACCGGCGATCTGCGGGAACTCGTTCGTCTGCAGCGCGTCGCCGCCGACGATCGTCACGTTCATCCCCTGCTCCTTCGCCTGGCGGGCGATCAGGCCGGTCTCAGTGTGATAGCCGCCGATATAGATGACCTGGATCCCGCCATCCTTCAGACGCGACACCAGCGCCGAGTAGTCACGTTCGCCGGGTACGTAGGTCGCGTTCATCGCTTCCTTACCGCCGGCCCCGTTGAAGAACTTCCGGGTCTGGTCGGCGAGGCCTTTACCATAGGTCGAGTTGTCGTCGAGGATCGCGATCTTCTGGCCCTTGAAGTGGTCGGCGAGGAACTTGCCGGCGACCTCGCCCTGCTGGTCGTCACGGCCGCAGGTGCGGAACGTGTTCCAGGAGCCGTTGTCGGTGAAGGCCGGGTTGGTCGAGGCCGGCGTGATCTGGAGGATGCCTTCCTCGGTATAGACCTTGCTCGCCGGGATGGAGCTCGAAGAGCAGAAGTGCCCGGCCACGAAGACCACGCCGTCGGAGGCGAACTTGTTGGCGACGGAGACTGCCTGCTTCGGGTCGCACGCGTCGTCGCCGACCTCGAGCTGGATCTGCTTGCCGAGGACGCCGCCCTTGGCGTTGATGTCCTTCACCGCCTGTTCGGCGCCTTCCTTGAGCTGCAGGCCGAAGCTCGCGTACGAGCCGGTCATCGGGCCGGCGGCGCCGATCTTGATCTGCGCGTGCGCGGGCGCCGCGATCGCGAGCGCCGCGGTCGCGACGAGCGCGGCGGCGCCGGCGAGAAGATTACGCTTGAACATCGAAACACTCCCTGGGATCGGTTGAGATTGCCGTCAGCAGCTAGGTCGTGAGGTGACGCGGTTCACGCCCGATCTGATCGTGACCGCGATGCGGGGCGTTTAGCGGGCGCCGGAGCACGCGGCAAGAAGGCGCGGAGAGGGCGCGACCGTTCTCCGCAGGCGATTTCCGCAGCGAGGGCGGCGGGACTTCGCCTCGCCATAGTTTCTATTCGTGACGAAATGAGCAATCCCCCGGCACCAGCGGCACCAGCCAGCCGAACTGACGCGGAAGCTCGTACGGCGTGCGGGCCGATGGCTTGCGCGGCGTCAGCCGGACGCGCGGCGGCCGCAGCGTGCCGGCCTCGCGCCGTCACCGCCATCCGCGAAGACGTTCCGCCGCCTCGGCCACGTCTTCTTCCGGTCCGCAATAGCTGAAACGCAAGAATTGCCGGCCGCGGGCCCGGTCGAAATCCATGCCTGGTGCGGCGGCGATCCCCGCTTCGTGCAGCATCCGGGCGCAGAATGCCTGGCTGTCATTCGTACGATGACCGACATCGGCCCATAGATAGAACGCGCCTTCGGCGGGGCTGAGCCGGGTGAAGCCGGCGTCCGGCAACGCGCGCAAGAGGAGATCGCGCGAGCGCCGATATCGCGCGGCGTTGGCGGCGAGCTCGTCGGTGCAGTCGAACGCGGACTCCGCGGCGATCTGGGCGACGTGCGGCGGACTGATGAACAGGTTCTGTGCAAGGCACTCGACCGGGCGCAGCAGATCCTCAGGCAGCACCAGCCAGCCGATCCGCCACCCGGTCATCGAAAAGTACTTCGAGAAGCTGTTCACCGTGATTGCCGACGACGAGAGAGATGCAGCGGTCGCGATCGGAGAATCGTAGTGCAGGCCGTGATAGATCTCGTCGCTCACCAGCCTGACGCCTTCGCGATCGCACCAGGCGGCGATGGCGGCGAGCTCGTCGGGGTGCAGCATCGTGCCGGCGGGGTTGCAGGGGCTGGCGACGATCAGGCCGTCGGGGCGGGGGTCGAGCGCATCGAGCAAGTCGATCGTCGGCTGGAACCGGCTCGCCTCGGCGGTCGGCAGGATCACCGGCTCGATGCCGAGCGCGGTCAGGATGTTGACGTACGGCGGATAGAAGGGCGTGGCCATCGCCACACGGTCGCCGGCGTCGAAGGCGGCGAGGAAGGCGAGCGGGAACGCGCCGGAGGCGCCGACGGTGACCGCGATCCGCTCGGACGGAATGTCGGCGCCGTACCAATCGCGGTAGTGCCGCGAGATGCGGGCCCGCAGGCTCGGGCGGCCCAGCGCCTCCGTATAGCCCATCGCTTCGCCGCGTTGCAGAGCGGCGGCGACCGCCGCGACGGCACCCGCGGGCGCACCGGTGCCGGGTTGGCCCACCTCCATGCGGATCACGTGCGGCGCACCCGGCGGCAGCGCGGCTTGACGCGCGTTCGCCGCGGTGATGACGTCCATCACCAGGAACGGCGGCGCGGCCGCGCCGCGGCCGATCTTCAGGGTCATCGTATCACTCCGGGAATGGCCTGAACGCCGAGGCCACAGCCAGGATCGCCGCCATGGCGGGGAGCGGCCAGGGCACGTCCGATGCGAGCAACGGCCGAATCCGCGCCGCGGCGACCGCGCCAGCAATGAGCGCGATCCAGAGCAGGGCTTGCAGCTGCCATCCCGAGTCAGCGCGCCGACCGCAAAGGCGCGCACCGAGGCCGTGCGCGAACTTCACGAGCGCGCCTGTCACATAGGTCAGGCTCACGCCAGTCCGGCCGGCCCGGGTCATTGCGCCGTTCAGCAAGCCCATAGCGATCGCGAAGGCAGCGACGGCGGCGGCGGGGGACGCGAGGGGCACCAGCAGGACGAGCGCGACCGCCGCCATGACCGCCGGGGCATGATGAGGCCCGGCGCGCACGGCGAGGACCGCGCCGAGCGTCGCGCCGGCCACGAACAGAGCGATCACCACCGCGATCGTTCCCGCGCGCCCCCCATCCGCCTCGCCGAACGCGATACCGAGCAGGGTCGAGTTGCCGCTCATGAACGAGACGAACACACCGTTCAGCCGGATCAGGCCCGCGACGTCGGTAGCGCCCGCGAGGAACGCCATCGCGCAGGCGATCGCGAGCGCCGCCGGATCGGTCCGGGGCGGGGTGCCGGCAGCGCTCAATAGCTGCCGACCGCAAGTCCGGCGCTGCGCGGATCGGTCGCCCAGCCGCAGGAGCCGGTCGCCTCCGGAAGATATCTGTTGCACTCGATGACGTTGGCGCGCCCCGGCTCCGGCACCGGGTTCGGCATCGGCCGCGGGGGGTTGCTGCGATCCGCGAGCGCCTGGTCGAGCGCGTAGGCCGCGGCGAGCGGAGCGCCTTCCTGGCCGGAGCCGCCGGCCTCGGCGCGGAAGGCACGGAGGTTGCCGTTGTAGGCCATCGCCGCCGACAGCAGTGGCGGCGGCACCGCGGCCGGCGAAGCAGCGAGCACGATACCGGTGCCCGGCGCGATGCGTCCGGTGCCGAACAGGTTGTTCATCGTCAGCGCGCAGACCACCGCATCGCCGTCGCGATCGAGCGTCGCGAACGTTGTCGAGGCCGGCAATGGACCCGCCACGGACGATGCAGGGGTGGCACCGGGATGCTCGCGCAGTGCCTGGAACGCCTGCGCCGCCACGGACCCGCGGTCCGCGTCGGCGGGCAGGAACACGGCCGTGTCGCCGCGTCCGGCCGGCACGGCGACGCCGGGTGCGAGCCGCGCGAGCGCGGCACGGAGATCCTCGGGACTGAACGAACCGCCCGCGACCACCGAGGCGTCTGCGATCTTGCGCGAGCTTGCGCCCTGGTAGAAATCGCCCACACCCGATGTTCGCAGCTGCGACAGTGTCGCCGCCAGGTCGGGCTGTACCAGCGTTCCTCCCTCGCCGAGCGGCGCGCCGTTCTGGAAGAACACCGCGTGCGCGCTCGGGTCTGCGGAGAGCGGGCTGGCGACGACGGCGAGATCGCGGGCGAGCGCACGGGAAACGGTGACGCCGAAGCGGGAGAGCTGCTCGGCGGAAGCCAGGAACTGCTCGAACGGGAGCTTGCCGTAGCGGGCATGCAGCGCGAACAGGCCGCGCGCCATCATCGGCACGGCAGCGGGCCGATCCCCGGGGCCTTGATGCGCCGGCGCAGGCGGAAGGAACAGCACCGCTTCCGGCACGCCGCGGTTCGGCCCGGTGCGCTTCGGATCGTACGCGAGGCACGCGCCGCCGCCGCCGAGACTCGCGCGCGAAGGATAGGTGACGCTCAGCGTGAGCGCGACGGCCACCGCTGCGTCCGCTGCGTTGCCGCCGGTGGACAGGACCTCCCGCCCGGCGAGAGCGGCGCGCGGCTCGTCGGCGACCACGCCGCCCAGGAAGCCCGAGACGAAACCAGGCGTGCCCACCACCGGCTTCGATGTGCCCAGCACGCTGTCGCTGACGCTGTTGACCGTCGCGCAACCGGTGAGAGTGATGGCCAGCAGACCGGCACAGATCTGGTTCGCACGCTTGCGCCGCCGCGCCACGCCGTTGGCCAACTTCCGCGCACTCCGCCGATCCACCGGGACGCCATAGACGCGAACCGCGGGACCGGCAACAGATAGGCCCGGCCGTCATGCGAGGGCAGAATGCTTCGATACCTGACACTCACGCTGCTGATCCTGATACCGCTGACAGGTCGGGCCGACGACCCGCCCGCCTTGACGTTCGCCTTCACGCCCGCCCAGCGCGCGGAGATCGTCGGCATCCTGCGCGATGCGCTCCGCACCGACCCCTCGATCCTGCGCGACGCGATCCTCGCCTTGCGTCAGGACGAGACTGTGCGGCAGGAGACGGCGGCCCGGGCGGCGGTCGCGAGCGTGGGTTCAGCGGTTGCGAGCGGGGCGGATCCAGCGGCGGGCAACTCGGCTGGCGACGTGACGGTGGTCGAGTTCTACGACCTGCGCTGCCCCTATTGCCGCGGCATGCTTCCGGTGACGTCGGCGCTCCTGCAGCACGACCGGGGGGTGCGGTGGGTCTACAAGGACATCCCCGTGCTCGGCCCGGCGAGCGTGCTCGCGGCGCGCGCGGCACTGGCGGCGCAGCGTCAGGGCGGCTACCAGAAATTCCACGACGCGGTGATGCACGGGACGCCGAACATCACGATCGACACGCTTCACGCGGATGCGGACCGCACGGGGCTCGATTGGGCCCGGCTGCGCAGGGACATGGACGACCCGGCGATCGCGGCACGGCTCGACACCAATGTCGACTTGGCGCGCAAGCTCGGGATCGACGGGACGCCGGCCTATGTGGTGGGTGGGCGGATGCTTGCGGGGGCGATGGACGAGGCGGCGCTGGAGCACGCGGTGGTCGAGGCGCGGGGGAGGTGACCTGAGACGTGACCCGAAATGAAATACCCCCGCCGAAGCGGGGGCATTGCCGGCGACTGACCTTGGGATGCCGAGCCCGCTCAAGGGGTCATTTTGCTTGCGAAAAGCGACCGCCTCTCGTTTTGCTACGTCATTGAGATGGGCCTGAGCCGGCAACGAACGCAAGGGGCCGGTCATGGCAAGGATATTCGGGTTCGATATCGGCACGACGTCGATCGGCTTCGTCGTGATGGACCATGATCCGGAGGCAGGCGCGGGCGAGATCCTGCGTCTCGGCGTCCGTAGGCGAAACGGGAGGCCGCAATCCACAGCCGTGAAGCTGTGAGTGAGCGGCGCTGTCCAGGCGCACCATATCGTCGCTCTGAATCGCCACGCCGCTTCGCCGCTCCCTGACGAAGCTGGTCCAGCGGAAACACCGATGTAACGTTCAAATGGCTTCGATTTAGCACCGATGTAACGAACTTATTCCTTGCGCTCGAAGCCGAGTTCTGCTTTTGTACCCGGATGGACACACCCGCCCCGCTCTCCCTCGCCGAACGCTTCATCAGCATCATGCACGGCGTGCCGCTCGCGGTCGGCAACCGGCATCGGGCGCATTCCATCCTCGGTCCGGCGCTCGCCATCGCGCTGATCAACCTGGTCCACGTGCGGCTGAACAACCTCCGCCGCCGCTTCCTCGCCCTCCTCGGACGCATCCAGGCGGGTACGCTGCGGAAACTGCCGGAGCCGGGTCAGGCACGGACGCGCAAACCCTCGGTGCGGAAGCCACGGCCGAATCCGCTCGCCGCGTATGGCGTGCGGGAGAGCTGGGGCTGGGTGACCCGGATCGCCCGCGAATACCATGGCAACGAGCTGGAGCGCCTGCTGGAAGACCCGGAGATGCAGGCGACGATCGCCGCCGAGCCGCGCCGCATGGGCCGCATCCTGCGTCCGCTCTGCCGCATGCTCGGCGTCGGCGAGATCCCCGACCTGCTGCGGCTGCCCTCGCAGGCCGATGTCGTCAC
>DATAPS010000030.1:0-3514 GCA_036265085.1 Acetobacteraceae bacterium
AAGCTCCGCGCTCAGCCGCTCGGCCGCGCCGCGGTCGAGCCAGCGCGCCTTGAGGGGCTCGTCCTCGACAAGGAACCAGAATACCGCGGCCCAAAGGATTGCCGGCAGGCCTTCGATGATGAACATGCCGCGCCAGCCGAAGCTGTTCACGAGGTAGCCCGACACCACCGACATCCACAGCACCGTGATCGGGTTGCCGAGGATCAGGAACGTCGCCGCCCGGGAGCGCTCGGGCTTGGTGAACCAGTGGCTGAGCAGGATCAGCATCCCCGGCAGGACGACGCTTTCCGCAACGCCGAGCAGGAAGCGAACGATGTAGAGCAGCCAGAGATCGCTGATCAGACCAGTGGCGCTCGCCAGGATGCCCCAGGCGACCAGGCTGGTGGTGATGAGCCGCTTGGCGCTGCGGTGCTCCGCGTAGTGCGCCGCAGGGATCTGGAAGAAGAAGTATCCGAGGAAGAACAGGGCGCCGAGCAGCGAGCCGGCACCCTCCGTGATGTTGAGGTCCTTCGCCAACCCCGCGGCGGCGCCGAAGCTGTAATTCGCGCGGTCGACATAGGCGAGGCTGTAGGTGATGAACGCGACCGGGACCAGGCGCGCCCACCGTGCACGTGCTCCGTCGTCCGCCACGACCGTCGCCATGCTGCGCGCCCCGGTTGCCCCCCGTTGCTAGATAGGCAGCGACGGCCGTTACGGCACGTAGCTCACGAACACCTCACCCAGGCTCGGGAAGCGCACCCGCACCTTCGCCGCCGGTCCGACCGGCGCCTTGCCGGTCCAGGATCCGCAGGTGACGTATTGGCCTGCCTTGATCCCGCCCGCCCAGACCGCGCCCTCATTGGCAAGCCACGCGATCAGCCGGATCATGTCCCCGCCCGGGTTGCCGGTGCCGCTCTTGTGAAGCTTTCCGTCGACATATTGCTCGACCGTCTCGCGCGTGAAATCGATGCGCTGCCAATCGGTGACCGCCGGACCGTAGACGAAGCCGCCATGCGATTGCGTGTCGGCAAGGTTCGTCATCGCGTCGACCGCGTCCGGGTCGAGGAACCGCGACTCCAGAACCTCGATCGCGGGATGGGCCGCGGCGATCGCGCCGATCACCTCCTCGCGCGTGTACGGCGTGCTCCGTGGCGGGAGGTCGCGCGCCACGCGGAACGCCACCTCCGCCTCGATCCCGCGATAGGGATGCGTTTTGGACGACAGCGTCGCCGGGCTCGGCACGACGCCGGGGGCGGGCAGCGCCCCGCAGATCGGGGGTGCATCCGGACCGGGCGCGCCGACCTTCCAGCCGCCGATAGCCGGAAAGCTCTGCGCGACCCTGTGCTGGATGGCGTAGGCCCCAGCCTTGTCCGCCGGCCGTAGCTCCGGCGGCAGATTGGCGATGCGGTGCTCCGGGCCACGCCGAGCCGTCAGCAGCAGGTCGGCCGCTTTGCCACTGTTATCGCTCATAACAATCCTCCCTCGCGCCAATGGCGGATGGATGCACGCCGCCGCCGGGCTTGTCCAACCCGCCCGCGCACGTCACCTTTGCGGTATGCCCATCTCCGAGATCGAGCGGATCGACGCGCCCGGCGCCGATGTCCGCCAAGCGATCGACGCCGTGCTGGAAGTCTACAACGACGCCGCATCCGGCCGCCCCGAGCCGGCACGCTGGTTCGGTGCATTCGAATGCACGGCCGACGGCGAGCCGCTCGGCGGCGCGCTCTGCGTCAGTTACTGGGACTGGGTTTTCGTGGATCTCCTGCACCTTCCGGAAACGCTGCGCGGCAGGGGCAGCGGGAGGCGGATCATGCAGGCCGTCGAGACGGAGGCGCTGCGCCGCGGCTGCCGTGGCATCTGGCTCGATACGGCGACCTACCAGGCACCGGATTTCTATCGGAAGCTCGGCTTCGTCGAGTTTGCCCGCCTCCCCGAGATCGCGCCGGGCGTCGCGCGCCACTCGTTCCGCAAGACCGCCATCGCGGCGTGGCCGGACGACGGCACCCGGATCGTGGACGATCCCCCGGAAGCATCGCGCGCGATCGTCCGTGACGGCTTGCGCGCCTACAATGAAAGCCGTGCCGGCGCCGGGCGGCGGATCTCCGTCGCTCTCGTGACGCGCGGCACGCCAGGCGGCGCGATCACTGGCGGGGTCTGGGGCAGAATTCTCCGTGACTGGATGGCGATCGAGCTGCTCGTCGTGCCCGACGGCCTGCGTGGCCGGGGACTGGGCGCGCGGATGATGGCGGATGCCGAAGCGATCGCGCGATCCGAAGGCTGCTGCGGCGTGGTGCTCGACACGTTCAGCTTCCAGGCGCCGGGCTTCTACCGGCGGCTCGGCTACACCGTGCTGGGCGAGGTCCCCGATTACCCCATGCCGCACAGCCGCTATCTGCTGGCGAAGCGGCTGGACGGCTCGCCCGTGCTGGCCGAGGGTGCGGCGGCGCAACTGGCGGGGACGGCATGAACGGCGGCGTCTTTTTCGAGGATCTCGTGATCGGGCAGACGGCGAGCACCGGAAAAACAATCACGGAGGCCGACATCCTGATGTTCGCCGCCGTCAGCACCGATACGAATCCCGTGCATCTGAACGCCGAAGTGGCGAAGCAATCCCAGTTCGGGGAGCGCGTCGCCCATGGCATGCTCTCCGCGGGGCTGATCAGCGCCGTGCTGGGGACGCTACTGCCCGGCCCTGGCACGATCTATGTGGGCCAGACGCTCCGGTTTCGTTTCCCGGTGAAGATCGGCGACACCGTGACCGCGACCGTCGAATGCACCGCGCTCGACACGGCCAAGAAGCGCGCGACCTTCAAGACCGTCTGCACCGTCGCGGGGAAGACGGTGATCGACGGCGAAGCGACGGTCATGCCGCCGAGCCGGGGCTGACCGTACACGGCAATGATGGTCTACCGGGACTGGCGCGGCCTCCCCGCATCCGCGCGCGGAGCTACGGTGGCGCTTGGCAATTTCGACGGCGTGCATCTCGGCCACGCCTATCTCATCCGCGCCGCCCACGGGAGCCGCCCCGACATTCCGCGCGGCGTGCTCACCTTCGAGCCGAATCCGCGCGAGTTGTTCCGTCCCGACGATCCGCCGTTTCGCCTGACGCTCCCGGCGGAGCGGGCGGCGGCGCTGGCGGCGCTCGGGGTCGAGGTGATTTACGAGATGCCGTTCGACCGTGCGTTCAGCGAGATGACGGCGGAGCAGTTCGTCACCCAGGTGCTGCATCACGGCATTGGCGCCGCGCACCTTGCCTGCGGTCCGGATTTCGCGTTCGGGCATCGCCGGGGCGGCAATGTGGGGTTTCTCGCGACTCGCGCCGAAGCCCTGGGCATCGGCCTGACCGTCGTCCCGCCGCTCGCCGACGACGGCGGACCGATCTCGTCGAGCCGCATCCGGCGGCTGCTGCAGGACGGCTATCCCGAGCGCGCTGCGAGTGAGCTCGGGCGTCCCTGGACGATCCGCGGCGAGGTCGCGCATGGGGACAAGCGCGGCCGGACCATCGGATTCCCGACGGCGAACGTGGCGCTTGGGC
>DATAPS010000031.1:0-14367 GCA_036265085.1 Acetobacteraceae bacterium
GGGCCAGGAGGTTCGGCCGTGGCTTGCGCGCCGAGGGTTTGCGTCTGCGTCCCTGACCCGGCTCCGGCAGTTTCCGCAGCGTGCCGGCCTGGATGCGTTCGACCAGGGTGACGAAGCGGCGGCGGAGGTTTTGCAGCCGCAGGGCGATCAGGTTGAGCAGCGCCCCGGCGACCGCCGGGCCGAGGATGGAGTCCGCCCGATAGCGGCTGCCGAGCCCGTGCAGAACGACCTGGATGACTCTGCTGAAGCGTTCGGTGAGGGGGAGCGGGGCCGGTGTGTCCATGCAGGCATAGAAGCACAGCACGGGGTTTTGGGCAACAACTCCGTTTTGTAGGCGGCGCGAAATCGACGTTATTCGAACGTCACATTCGCATGGGCCGCATCGCTTCGTTCCTCGCGATGACGGGGCCGAATCGACCCAAACACATCACGCTCCAGGACTCACCCCACCGTCTCCGCGCGCGCGTGCGCCGACGCCTTCGCGTGCAGGAAGTAGAACGGAACGGCGAGCGCGGAAATCGCGCCGGCGCAGAGGAACGCACCCGACGGATCTCCCACCAAGTCGGCCACGCGTCCGCAGAGCGGTGGGATGAAAAAGCCGCCGAGGTAATAGGTCGAGTAGAACAGCGCCATCCCGACGGCGCGGTTCTCCGGCCGCGCTGACAGCGTCCCTCGCGCGACGATGACGCCGGCGTGCACCGAGGCCAGCGTGCCGAACAGCGCGCCCCAGACGAGCGGCCAATCGGCGACGTACATGCCGAGGATCGATACGGTGCTCAGGACCGTGCCGAACAGGAACACCAGGTTCGGGCCGACGCGCGAGACCAGCGCGCCGCCGAGCAGGATCGCCGGCAGGTTGCCCCAGGTGGCGATCCCGATCACCACATCCGCCTCCCATGCCTGATGGCCGTGCCTGGCGAGATAGCTCGGCATGTAGCCGAGGAAGTTGAAATATCCGGCGTTATAGGCGGTCCAGATCAGGCCGGAGAGTACGACCAGCACGCATTCGTGCCGGCTCGGCCAGCGCAATGAGCGTACCCGCTGCCGGTCGGCCTCGCGCCACGTCGTGACGAAGACGAGCAGCGCGGCAAACGCCACCACAGCCCCCGCCACGAATGCCGCTTGCCAGCCGAAGGCGTGACTCAGCCGCGACTGCGTCACCTGCGCGAGCCCGATGCCGACCGGGAAGGCGCCGACCAGCAAGCCCATCGCGAGCACGAAACGGTTGCCGTCGAAACGGTCGGCGGTGACCTTCGCCTGCATCACGGTCAGCGCGACGGCTCCGGTCCCCGCGACCACGCGCCCGCTGCCGATGCCGAATGGGTCGCTGGCGTCCGCCGCGGCCAGGTTGCCGATCACCATGAGCGCGAGACCGCCCGCAAGCACCCAGAACTCGCCGAACCGGCGCCCGAGGAAGCCCAGCGGAATCGCCGCTGCGATGCCGGGCATCAGGTAGAGGCCCATGAGCGTGCCGACGGCGGCGAAGGCGATCGAGAACTGCGCGATCAGGTCCGGCGCCACGCTCGCGACCGTCTGGACCTGATAGCCGAACGCGATGCGCGCGAGCGTAACCGCGATCAGCGTGCCCCAGACGGGAGTCGCGGGCGGCACGTGTCTCTGCATCGCCCGACCTTAACCCCCGGCATGCCCCCGAGCGCCCACGGCTCTGCACGGGAGGTCTGCGCACGAGTTTGGTGGGGTGCAGCTACTCCGGGAGCATTTCGCCCGAGCCGCCGAGCTCCTTCGGGATATCCTTGAACTTCGGCAAGCCGTCGCGGATCGGCAGAACCGACTCGGCGTAGAACACGTGTAGCTCCGGTTTGTGCGCATAGCCCGGGATGGTCGCCGCATCCACGTCGATCAGATCGAAGCCGGGATGGCCGGTCATCAGGTGACCGCCGCAGGCGCGGCAGAACTTGCGCTCGCTCTTCTCCGTCTTGCTGAAGGTGCCAACCACGTCCGCGCCCTTCGTCACCTTCACGTCGGGCGGCTTCCAGAGCGAAAAGGCATTGACCGGCGCGGCCGACCACGAGCGGCAATCGGCGCAATGACAGTAGCCGGCGGCGACCGGCGCGCCGCTCACCTCCACCGCGACCGCGCCGCAGAAGCAGGCGCCAGAGTAGGTTTCACTCGTTTCCCGTCTCCCCCGATGGCATCGCTGGGCATGCAAGCCGCTTTTCCATTTCGACCCAAGTCGGCCGACCGTAACCCGCGTGCGCGTGCTCGGCTATTTCTGCGAAGCCGGCCGAAGCGAAGAGCCGCCGGTTGCCCGCCAGGACAAGGCGGGTGCCGAGATGCAGTCGCGGCAGTGACTTCGCCCGCGCGGCCTGCTCGGCACGCACGAGCAAACGCCGCGCGAGCCCGCGCCGCCGCCAATCCGGTCGCACCGCCAGCCGCGCGATGTAGAGGCCGCCGTCGCGCTCGGTCCACAGCACGACGGCAATGACCGTCCCGCCCGCCACCGCCACCGCTCCGCCTCCACCTCCGCCTCCGATCCAAGCGGCGATGCCGGCCGCCGTTTCGCGCGCCGCCGAAGCGGGCGGATCGAGCATCGCTTCGATCGTCGCGAACGCCGCGTGGATCACCGCCACGGCTGACGCCGCATCCTCGGCGACCAACTCGCGCAGCATGATGCTGTTTTCATCCATCCGCGGACGGTAGCTTGCGGCAACCCGCACGCCTATCTTCCGGCGATGTCTGAAACACCCGCCTTTCTCGACAGCGGGCGCCCCGACGTGCCCGACATCGTCGTGCCGCGCGGCGTCACGCCGTTTTTCCTGCCGCGCCGGCCGGTGCGCGGCCGCCTCGTCCGGCTCGGCCCGCTCGCCGACGCGCTGCTCACGCGCCACCGCAACCACGTCGCGGTCACGCGGATCGCAGGCGAGGCGCTCGCCCTCGTCGCGGCCCTCGGCGCCACGCTGAAATCGCGCGGCTCGTTCAGCCTGCAGGCGAAGGGCAACGGTCCGCTCAACATGCTGCTCGCCGATTGCACGGAAACCGGCGCGCTGCGCGGCTACGCGCGGGCCGAGCCGGGCAAGCTCGCCGAGCTGCTCGAATCCGATCCGGATCCGAGCGCCGACAAGCTGCTCGGCGAGGGCTATCTCGCGTTCACGATCGACCAGGGTGCCCAGACGGAGCGCCACCAGGGAATCGTCGCGATCTCCGGGGACAACCTCGCCGAGATGGCGCTCCACTACTTCGGCACGAGCGAACAGCTTCGATGCATGATCCGGCTTGCGTGTGGGCGCACCGCGGCGGGGTGGCGGGCGAGCGCGCTCGTGCTCGAAAAGATCGCCGGCAGCGGCGGCGGCGATCACAACATGGATGCGGACGCGCAGGAGGAGAGCTGGCGCACCGCGGCGACGCTGGCCGCGACGGTCAAGAACGATGAGCTGCTCGCCGACGAGCTCGCGCCCTCGCGCCTACTCTATCGCCTGTTCCACAGCGAGGGCGTGGCGACCGACCGACCGCGCGCGCTCGCCTATGGCTGCCGCTGCTCGCGGCAGCGCCTCTCCGGCATCCTCGAAGGCTTCGACACCGACGATCTCGACCACATGGCGGTGGACGGCGACATCGTCATGACGTGCGAGTTCTGCAATCTCGACTTCCGCTTCGCACGCGATACGGTGCGCGGGCAGACCGCCGGACAGCGCAGCGGGGACTGACGTACGCCCCCCGCATCCGCGGCGGTCAAATACAAGGAGCCCGAGGGTGATGAGGAGCCGGCCGCTATCCGTGTGCGCCCGACGGGCGGCGCTGCTTCTGCTTCTGCTGCTTGCCGCTTGCGGGCGCAGCGGGCCGCCGATCCCGACCTCGTTCGCGCCGCTCACCTACGAGTATCTGACCAGGCTTCCGCTGAACGTCGCGGCGATCGACATCGACGACAGCTGGTCGCCGCCCCCGGTCGCCGGACAGGTCGGGCCGCTCTCTCCCGTCCCGCCGCAGATGGCACTCCGACAGATGGCGCAGGACCGGCTGTTCGCGGCCGGCGGCTCGGGTCGCGGCGTTTTCCAGATCCTCGACGCCTCGATCGTGCAGGTGGGCGGCAATCTACAGGCGAGCTTCGCGGTGCGGCTGACGGTGACGAGCGGCGACGGTCTCGGGCACGGCTTTGCCGAGGCGCGGGTGCTCCGCACCGCGCCGTTCAACGATGCCCGCGGCCTTTCTGCGCTGCGCGCGGCGCTCTACGACCTCACCCGCGCGACGATGGAGAACATGAACGTCGAGTTCGAGTACCAGATTCGCCGCGCTCTGCGCGATTACCTGCAGGCGCCTGGGGCCGCACCGGCATCCGGCCCGGTCCAGAGCGAAACGCTGGGGCCACCGGGTACTACGTCTCCGGCCGGTGCGCCGATGCCGCTCGCGCCGCCGCCCTTCGCGCAGCCGGCCTCACCGGCCCCGCCACCGAGCGCGCCCACATCCACTGCACCGGTCCCGGACATGCGCCCTGTGCCGAACGGACCGTTGCAGCTTGCGCCACCGACGCTGCAACCACAGGTGCCGCCAGTTCCGCAGTAGAGATCGGGCATCGGGAGCTACCCCGCTGCGCCGCTTGAGGCTCCGCGTAGCCGGTTGCCGGATCGGTGTGAGCGGCCGAGAATGACTCCGGAGGAGCGCGGGGCACGAAATGGAATACCGGCGGCTGGGGCAGAGCGGGCTCAAGGTTTCGGAGATCTGCCTCGGCACCATGACGTTCGGGCATGGCGCGGACGAGGCGGAGGCGCGGCGCATCGTCGAGAGCGCGCTCGATCGCGGCCTCAACTTCTTCGACACCGCGGACTCCTACAACAACGGCGTGTCCGAGACGATGCTCGGGGCGATCCTGAAGGGGCGGCGGCGCGAGGCGGTGATCGCCACGAAATTCTTCAATCCGATGGGGCCGGGGCCGAACGATAGCGGCATGTCGCGCGTGCACATCATGGACGCGATCGAGGACAGCCTGCGGCGGCTGCAGACCGATCACGTCGACATTTACTACATTCATCATGTCGATACCCAGGTGCAGATCGAGGAGATGCTGCGCGCGCTCGACGACCTGATCCGCCAGGGCAAAGTGCGCTACGCCGCCTGCAGCAACTACGAAGCGTGGCGGCTGATGGAAGCGATGTGGATCAGCGACAGCGAGGGCCTCGCGCGCTTCGCCTGCTATCAGCCACAGTACAGCCTCGTCGTACGCGACATCGAGGAGGAGATCGTGCCCGCCTGCGTGCTGAAGGGCCTCGGCGTGGCGGTGTGGTCGCCGCTCGCGGGCGGCTTCCTTGCGGGCAAGTACAAGCCGGGCGAACGCTCGGCGGCGGGCTCGCGCTCGGAGGAAGGCTGGGCGTTTCCGCAGCGTTTCTTCGCCGCACAGCGCGACGATATCCTTCGCGCATTGCTGGAGGTCGCGGCGGAGCTGGGGCGCACGCCGGCACAGGTCGCGCTGCGCTGGGTGCTGGACCAGCCGTTCATAACGAGCGCGATCGTCGGCGCGCGGACGGCGGCGCAGCTCGCGGACTCGCTCGGCGCGGCGAGCTGGCGGTTGCCGGACGCGGTGCGCGCGCGCCTCGACGAGGTTTCGACGGTGCCGTTCCGCTATCCCCGCTCGTTCAGCGGGGCGATGCAGGCGCGGCGCGACGAGGCCGTTAAGGTCGGTCGATAGCGCCGCTCACACTCCGTTAACCCGCGCCGCCGCACGATGCCTTCCATGAGCGGCATCAGCACCAGCATTGATTACACGCTGCTGTATTCGAGCGCGCCGTCCGGCAACATCGCGGCAAGCATGCTGGCGACGCTTTATAGCGGCGCGACGGCGGCAGGGACCGGAACCGCGACGTCCACCGGCAACCCGATCCTCGATCTCAAGCTGGCCCAGCAGAACGAGACGAAGGACGTGGCACAGGAGGCCAAGGATCCGACCGTCGTGCGCGACCTCGCCGCGTTCACGAAGGCGATCGCGAACGCGCCGAACATCAAGACCGCACTGCAGAACCCGAATGTGCTGAAGGTGCTGCTGACCGCGAACGGCCTCGGTGACCAGGTCCAGTACACGGCGCTCGCCGGCAAGGCGCTGATGTCCGACCCGTCCGATCCGAACTCGCTGGCCAATCAATTGAGCGACACGCGGTGGAAGACCATCGCCCAGACCTACGACTTCGCCAAGAACGGCCTCGCCGAACTGCAGAACCCCGCAACTCAGGCGCAAATCGCGCAGTCGTACGAGCGCGTGAGCTGGCTCAACTCGCTCGACCAAGCGACGCCCGGCCTCTCCGAGGCGCTCGAATTCAAGCAGCAGGCGAGCCGCATCACCAGCGTCGACGCCATTCTCGGCGATCCGATCAACCGCGACGTGGTCCTGACCGCGCTCGGGATTCCGGAGCAGATCGCCTTCCAGGATCTGCCGGCGCAGGAGCAGGCGGTGTCGAGCCGGCTCGACGTGACGAAGCTGCAGGATCCGAACTTCGTCAACACGCTGACGGACCGTTATTTGCTCACCAAGCAGCAGAGCGCATCGGCATCGTCGTCCTCGACCGGTATCACGTCGCTCGCGGCTCAAATCTCGGGGATCGTGGTCTGAATCTCGTATAATGTCGCGCGCATTCCTGCTCTCGCTTCCCTTGGAACCGGGGCGCGGACGCAAGTTCCGTTTCCACTCGACGGAGTGGCGGCGTGGCGCAGCATGACATCGTGGTGATCGGCGGATCTCTGGGCAGCACTTCGGTGCTCAAGCGCGTGCTGGCCGCACTTCCCGCGGACCTTCCCGCGTCGGTCTTCATCGCGACACATCTGTCGAGCGCCGGGTCCGGTTACCTGCCGGGTCTGTTGCAGGATGCGAGCGCCCTGCCGGTTGGAGGCGCGGTCGACCGGCAGACAGTCGAGCCGGGCCGCGTCTATGTCGCGGTACCGAATCGGCATCTGCTGGTCATCAATCACGAGATCGTGCTCGGGCGCGGACCGCGTGAGAACATGGTTCGCCCGGCGATCGACGCGCTCTTCCGGTCCGCAGCGTTTGCGTTCGGGCCGCGCGTCATCGGCGTGCAGCTGAGCGGCCTCCTCAATGACGGCGCGTCGGGCCTGTTCGCGATCAAGCGGCGCGGCGGCATCGCGGTGGTGCAGCACCCGGTCGATGCGGAGGCGCCCGACATGCCGCGCGCGGCGCTCGAAGCGGTGGCCGCCGACCACGTCGCCGCCGCAGACGCGCTCGGCGCGTTGATCTCCGAGCTGGTCTACACCGAAGCCGCTGAGCCGGGGCGGGCGCCGGTCGAGCTGGCTCTGGAGGTGGAGATCGCGGCCGGGGAGGGCCTCGGATCCGCCCGGTTGCGCGACATCGCCGAGCCGGTGGTGCACACCTGCCCGCATTGCGCCGGCGTGCTGTCCGAGCTGAAGACCGCCGGACCGCTCCGGTTCCGCTGCCAGACCGGTCACGCCTTCACTGCGGAAGCGCTCGCGAGCGCGGGCGACGATGCTGTCCGTGAAGGGATCCGCGTTGCCATGCGTTTGATGGAGGAGCGGCTCGACTTGGTGAGCAAGATGGCGCGAGACTCGCGCGCGAATGGGCGAGACGCCGTTGCCGAGCTGTACGAGCGCCGCGCACGTGAATACCAGGGCTATTCCGAGACGCTGCGGCGGGCCGCAACCCTATCTTTTTAGGCGCCAACAACTTAGTAATTGTCGCAAATAGCGCGAACGCGCATGTGGCCTCCCGGGAATCGGGAATTTGATATGCAGGATGGCGAGTACCAGGAGGCAACAGGGACCGCGGCCACTGTGCTCGCCCCGCTTGTTGCCGTGGTCGGTATCGGCGCCTCGCCGCGATCGCTCCAGTCGCTCGCCGCGCTGTTCGCCAACATCCCGCACCCCTCCGACGCCGCCTTCATCGTGATTTCGCAATCGGCCGACCCGGTCGCGATCGAGACCCTGCTCGCCGCGACCCGCGTGACGGACGACGGGTTCGCTCGGGTCGCCGTCGATCGGGACCGCCTCGAGCCGAACCGCTGCTATGTCGCGCCGACCGGAATGATGGTGACGCTGCAGGACGGCCACCTGCGACTCAGCGAGCCCGAGCAGG
Source organism: Acetobacteraceae bacterium (assembly GCA_036265085.1). GTDB lineage: Bacteria > Pseudomonadota > Alphaproteobacteria > Acetobacterales > Acetobacteraceae > DATAPS01. Next base: position 8,045 of record DATAPS010000031.1, read on the forward strand.
CCGCCGGCCATCGCGGCACGGTGGACACGTTCCTGATCTCTCTCGCCGAGACGCAGCGGGAGGTGGCCGTCGCCATCCTGCTCGCGGACCTGAACGACGCCGGCAGCATCGGGCTCGCGCGCCTGAAGGAATGCGGCGGCTTCGCGCTCGCGGAAGCCAAAACTGACGCCGGCGGGACCGCGCCCGAGGGTCCGGCCGGTTTGGCTGACGAGATCGTGCCGCTCGATGACATCGCCGAGCGGCTTGCTCTTCATCTGAAGCATCTTCGCGAGATCAACGAGATCAGCGAAACCGCCGCGCTGATGAAGGACGGCGAGAGCCGACTTCCAGCGGTCGCAACGATCCTGCGCAACCACACCGGCCATGACTTCCACGGCTACAAGCCGAACACCTTTCTGCGCCGCATTCAGCGCCGGATGCACGTCATCCGCGCCGCCGACATCGACGGTTATCTCGGCCGGCTTCGGGACGACCCGGACGAAGTGCATGCGCTGTTTCAGGACCTGCTGATCGGGGTAACGCGGTTCTTCCGCGATCCGCCGGAATTCGAGGTCCTGCAGAGCGAGATCATTCCCGACCTGCTCGGGGCGCGCGCCGGCGAGAGTCTGCGCGTGTGGGTGCTGGGCTGCGCGACCGGGGAAGAAGCCTATTCAATCGCGATCTTGCTTCGCGAGCAGATGGCGCGGATGGAAGCGCCGCCGTACGTGCAGATCTTCGCGACCGACATCGATAGTCGCGCGCTCAGCATCGCCCGCACCGGGCGCTATCCGCGATCCATCGCGCGGGACGTTTCGGCGGAGCGGTTGCAGCGCTGGTTCGTCAAGGAGGGCGGGACCTACTGCGTCCACAAGGACCTGCGCGAGATGTGCATCTTCTCGGCGCACAATGTCGTCAAGGACGCGCCGTTCTCGCGGATCGACCTGATCTCGTGCCGCAACCTGCTGATCTATCTGAAGGGGGAGCTGCAGGACCGCCTGATGCCGCTGTTCCACTTCGCGCTTCGTCCGCCAGGATATCTCTTCCTCGGCCCGGCGGAAAACGTCACGCGCCATGCCAAGCTGTTCGAGGCAATCGACCGACGGCACCGGATTTTCCGCCGCCTGGCGACGGCGACCCGTGTCCTGCCGGAGTTTCCGCTGACCGCATCCCCCGAAAGACGGCGGTTCGCAAACGACGCTCTGCCAGTCCGCCGCGCCTCGACGAACTCGTTGACCCGCCGCGCGGAGCTGGTGGTGGAGCGTCACGCGCCGGCTTACGTAATCGTCGACAGCAATTACGACGTGCTCAACTTCTCGGGCCGGACCGGGCGCTTTCTCGAGCCCTCCGGCGGCGCGGCTTCACTGAACCTGCTCAACCTCGTGCATCGGGATCTGCGGCTCGACTTGCGTTCGGCGCTGCACAAGGCCTCCGTCGAGCGCAGGCCGATACGGATCGCGCCGCTCCCGATGGGCGACAGCGCCGAAGCGCGGCGGATCGGCCTGACGATCGAGCCGCTGGCCGACGACACGCATGACCCCCCGAGCTTCATCGTGCTGTTCCACGATCATGGCCCCGATCAAGGCGCGCTCACCGAAGAGACGGCGGGCGGCACGGCGGTCGTGCGCGACGAACACGTGCAGCAACTCGAAGGCGAGCTGCGCATCACCAAGGACCGGCTGCAGACCACGATCGAGCAGCTGGAGAGCACCAACGAGGAGCTGAAATCCTCCAACGAGGAATACCAGTCGATCAACGAGGAACTGCAATCGGCGAACGAGGAGTTGGAGACCTCGAAGGAGGAGCTGCAGTCGGTCAACGAGGAGCTGCACACCGTCAACGGCGAGCTCGCCCATCGCGTCACCGAACTGGCGCAGACCAACAGCGACCTGAAGAACCTCCTGGAATCCACCCGGATCGCGACGTTGTTCCTCGACAACGATCTGCGCGTGAAGAGCTTTACGCCGAGCATGTCCGAGGTTTTCAATCTCATGGACAGCGACCTCGGCCGGCCGATCGCGCACCTGGCGTCGCGCGTCGCCTATCCAGATCTGTCGAGCGACGTCCGGAAAGTGTTGCGAACGCTCGGCACGGTGGAACGCCAGATCGGTGCGCCCGACGGCGCGCGTTACCTCGTCCGTGTGCTGCCCTATCGCAGCGTCGACAATTTCATCGCCGGCACAGTCCTGACGTTTCTCGACGTGACGGAAACGAGTCAGGCGCAGGCGGCGCTTCACGTTGCGGAAGAGCGGTTGCGCATGGCCAACGCGGCCGCCCGGATCGTTCCGTGGGAACTCGATATCGCGAGCGGCAAGTTTCAGTTCGTCGAGCTGTTCGAGACCGCGTTCGGGATCAGCGCGCCCTCCGACCTGCCCGCCCTGCTCGCGATGCTGCATTCCGAGGATCGCGTGCAGGTCGCGGGTGCGTTCGAGAGCGCCGAGACCGACGAGCAGCCGCTTGGCATCGAAGGGCGCTTGCTGCTGTCCGGGCGCGAGCTGTGGGTTCGGATCAGCGGCAGACGGTTCGCCGACGAGAGCCTCCGCGGCGTGTTCCAGGATGTCGACGAGCGGCACCGCGCGACCAGGCGACAGTCGCTGCTAATGGCCGAGCTGCAGCATCGAGTGAAGAACATCCTCGCGGTGGTGCTGTCGGTGACGAACCGAACTCTCGGGGCCGCATCCGACCTCGACGACTTCCGCGCCCGCTTCGTCGATCGCATCGAGGCGCTGGCCCGGACGCAGGCGCTGCTCGCCAATCGGGGGATCGACGGCATCGAGCTATCCGAACTGGTGCGCGACGAGGTCCTGCCGAAGGCGACGACCGAAGATCAGGTCGAAGTCGAGGGGCCGCGCGTCCAGCTCAAGGGCAAGGCGGCGGAGGTGTTCTCGCTCGCGGTCCATGAACTCGCGACCAACGCGGCGAAGTACGGCGCCCTCGCCAAGCCGGACGGACGGCTCGAGGTACGTTGGCGAATCCTCCTTGCCGGGGGTGGGAGCTGGCTCTCGCTCGAGTGGCGGGAGAGCGGCGTTCCCCTCGATGGTATTCCCGCCCGCAATGGGTTCGGCCGGACTCTCATCGAGCGCGGCCTCCCCTACGATCTCGAAGCTTTGACCGCTTTGGAGTTTACTCGATCAGGTGTGCGCTGCACCGTGCAACTTCCGGTTGGCACGCGCGTCATTCCGTTGGAGGAGTCGACCGATCCGGACGGCTAACCATGCGGGGGAACGGCGTGGGGGGTGCGATGGAAGGGTGTACCGGGCTCCGGCCGGATCGAGAGGTACTCGACGGCCTCAAGGTTCTGATCGTCGAAGACCAGTTCCTGCTCGCGGATGAGTTGAGCCTCCTCATCGAGCAGTACGGCGCAAAGGTGATTGGTCCTGCTGGCACGGTTGCATCCGCGCTGCGCCTGCTCGGCGAGCACAGCCCCGACATCGCACTGCTCGACGTCAATCTCGGCGCGGAGCGCGTCTACCCTGTCGCTGACGAGCTGCTGCGGACCGGCGTCCCGTTCGTCTTCATGACCGGCTACGACTCCGATGCGGTCGATGAGCGCTTCAGCGTGCATCCTCTCGTCGAAAAGCCGGTTCACGCCCGCTTGGTGATCCAGACGCTCTCAAACGTGTCGGCCTCCCACTGATCGGCGGAGGATGCTGCGAGTCACGCTGGCGAGCTCCTCCAGCCGATAGGGCTTAGGGAGCAACGCAATTCCTTCCACGTCCGCATCTTGCTGCGCCGCCTCGGCGTAGGCCGTCGTCAGCAGGATCGGCAGCCCAGGGCGCCGCCGCTTCACCTCGCGGGCGAGGTCCACGCCGTTCATGCAGCCCGGCATCATGATATCGGAGAACACGAGATCGACTTTGCGGGAGTCCGCGAGCGCTCCTAGTGCGGCCGCAGCGCTGGACGCACGGGTCGACTCCAGGCCGATCTGCGCGAGCATATCGGTCACGAGGGCCGCGACCTCGTCGTCGTCCTCCACCAGCAGCACATGGCCGACCACATCATCGGACGCCGGCGCGGGCCGGAAATCGGCGACGTGCGGCTGCACCGTCGCGGGGGACGCGTCCGACCGCGGCAGAAGCACGGCGACGGTCGTCCCGCGCCCGACGGCGGTATCGATGCGGACGGCGCCGCCGGATTGCTTGGCGAAGCCGTAGACTTGCGCGAGCCCCAGGCCCGATCCCTTGCCGATGTCCTTCGTGGTGAAGAACGGCTCGAACACGCGGGGCAGGACCTTGGGCGTCATGCCGGTGCCGGTGTCGGTGACGGTGAGGCGCACGAAGTCGCCACGCAGGTCGCCATCCGCCAGGCCGGTCAGGTTCTCCGCCCGAATCGCGATCGTTCCTCCCGAGGGCATCGCGTCGCGGGCGTTCACGGCGAGGTTCAGCACGGCCAGCTCGAGCTCGCCCGGATCGATCGCGACCGGCCAGAGATCGTCGGGGAAGTCGAGCGTGACATGGACGTCGCCGCGCAGGCTGCGGTCGAGCAGCTCCCGCATCCCGCCGACCTGCCGGCCGAGGTCCAGGGGTTCGGGCCGCAGCGCTTGCCGGCGCGAGAAGGCGAGCAGCTGGCGGGTCAGCGCCGCGCCCCGATCCACCGCTTGGCGCATCCCTTTCATGATGCGGTGCTCACGCGCCGCGTCCCCCGGCCGCCCTAGCATGTCGATCCCGCCGGAGATGACCATCAGGAGATTGTTGAAATCGTGCGCGACGCCGCCGGTGAGCTGGCCGATCGCCTCCAGCTTCTGGGCGTGCCGCAGCGACTCTTCCACCTTGGCCCGCTCCGCGATTTGTGCGCGCAGCTCGCGGTTCGCGGCCTCCAGCTCGCTCGTGCGCGCGGCGACCAAGCCCTCCAGCTCGCGTGCCGCCCGGTTCCGTTCGGCCAGGTGCTCGCGCACCTCATACTGCCGCCGCCGCGCACGGACCGCGGCGTGAATGGTGCTCGTCAGCGTGATTGTCTGCACCGGCCGCTCGAGCAGCGACACGTTCCGAAGCGCCGATACAAGCCGCCCGCGCGCGGATACAATGGCGGAATTCTGGCCGTGGTTGGTGAGGACGACGAACGGCATGTCCGACCATGGCGGCTGCTGCTCCACCCACGCGGTCAGCGCGTCGATAGGATGGGAAAACAGCGCTTCCTCGGCGACGAACACGGCATCGGCATCGGTGTCGAGGCCCGTGACCAGCTCCGGCAGGCCGGTGCAGACGCGCGGCGCCAGTGCCGCGCGGCGCAGCAGCTCCGCCGCGGCCGGACCGTCCCGGCCAGTCGGGGCGAGGACGAGCACGATTCCCCGTTCAGCGGTCGTCGGGCTCATCGGGCGGTAGGAGTGGGGAACCAGAGCCGGTGTACTGAGGCGTGCCCGTGAACACACCGCTGAAGTCCCTGAGCGGTGGTCCGATGGCAACGCCATGTGGCCCAAGCGCGAACTCGCGAATGGTATGCTCATGGCCGCCGCTGCGCTTCTTAACGACCGAGAGCGCGCGTCGCACCGTGCCCTCATGCTCGAAATAGCGGAGCATGAGGACGGCGTCGCTGAGATAGCTGAGGTCGATCGGGGTCTGCATCGGCCCGACGAGCCCGTGCTGGGCGAGGACGAGAATCGACAGTACGCCCATCTGCCCGAGATAGCTCAGCAATTCGTGCATTTGCAGGATGAGGAAGCGCTCGTCCGGCATAGCGCTGAGATAACCATTGAGGCTGTCGATAATGATGATCCGCGCGTCGTCCACCTCCACGGCCCTGCGCACGAGATCGGAGAATCCGCCGGGTGAAAGCTCCGCGGGGTCGACCCGCTGGAGCCGGATGAGCCCTGCATCGAGCGGCGCTTGGAGCGGCAGGCCCAGGGAGCCGGCGCGGGCAGCGATGATCTCCGTGCGCTCGTCGAAAGCATAGACGATCGCGCGTTCGCCGCGGCCTGCGGCGGCGACCGCGTAGGTGAGCGCCAGCGAGGATTTCCCGACGCCCGCCGCGCCGAGCAACAGTGCGCTCGAGCCGAGCTCCAAGCCGCCGCCGACGATCGCGTCAAGTCCGGAGTTGCCGCTCAGCGCGAGGCCGCCGTCATGGGTTCGCTGATGCTCGGCCGCAACGAGCCGCGGATAGATTTCGAGGCCGCCCGTCTTGATGGTGAAGTCGTGGTAGCCGCCGCGGAATGCCATGCCCCGCATTTTCACCACGCGGAGGCGCCGCCGCTCGCCGCCGTAGTCGACGGCGATCTGCTCGAGGTGGACGACCCCGTGTGCGATCGAGTGCAGTTGCAGGTCGTCGGCCTGCGAGGACATGTCGTCGAGCATCAGCGAACCCATGACGGCGGCCTCGCGCTGAGCGGCAACTCCGGACTTGACGCGATCGTC
>DATAPS010000032.1:0-4965 GCA_036265085.1 Acetobacteraceae bacterium
CCGGTTCAGATGATCATCCTACCCCTGTTCGTGCTGCTGCGCGATCTCGGCCTGCTCGGCACGCTGATGGCGCTGATTTGCCCCTACGTCGCGATGGGCCTGCCGCTCGGCGTGCTGATCCTGACGCCGCTGATCGCCACGCTGCCGCGTGATCTGTCCGACGCCGGGCGTATTGACGGTGCGAGCGAGTGGCAGATCTTCCGCCGCGTCGTCCTGCCGTTGCTGCGGCCCGGGCTCGCCTCCGTGGTCATCCTCAACGGCGTGTGGATGTGGAACGAGTTCTTCGTGCCACTCGTGCTCGCGCTGAAACCGGACACGCAGACGCTGCCGGTCGGCATCATGTCGTTCGTCGGCACCTACTCGACTGAATGGGGTCTCATCTTCGCGAGCGTCGTCATGGCCACCGCGCCGGTGGTGATCGCCTATGTCGCGATGTCCCGGCAGTTCGTCGCCGGATTGACGGCGGGCGCGGTGAAGGGCTGATTGACGGTCGCAACGACAAGGAGGAGCGGGCGAATGTCGGACATCCCAAGCAAGCCAGTGCTGCTGACGGGCGCATCGGGCGCGCTCGGCCGCGTGCTGACCCGCAATCTCGCGGCCGCCGGCTGGACGCTGAAATGCACCGACATCGCACCGTTCCCCGGCGACTTGCCGAAGGAGGCGACGTTCACCCGCGCCGACCTGAACGACGGGACGGACATCCTGCGGCTCGCCGAGAGCTGCGGGATGATCCTGCATTTCGGGGGCGTCTCGGTGGAGCGGCCGTTCGAGGAGGTGATCGGCCCGAACATTCGCGGCCTCTATCACATCTACGAAGCGGCACGGCGGGAAGGCGCGCGCGTGTTGTTCGCGTCGTCGAACCACAGCATCGGCTTCCATGAGCGCAGCGAGCCGCTCGACGCCGACACGCAGTTCCTGCCGGATGGGTATTACGGGCTGTCCAAAGCCTACGGCGAGCTGATGGGCCGGATGTACTGGTTCAAGCACGGGGTGGAGAGCGTGCTGGTGCGGATCGGGTCCTGCTTCCCCGAGCCGACGAACGCGCGGATGCTGTCGACCTGGCTGTCCTACGACGACCTGACGCAGCTCTGCATCCGCGCGACGCTGGCCCCGAAGACCGGTTGCGCGGTGATCTGGGGCGCGTCCGCCAACGCGCGGACCTATTGGCACCACGATGCCCGCGAGAGCCTCGGATGGACGCCGAAAGACAGCGCCGATCCGTTTGCCGGCCAACTCGGCTCCAAGGTCAGCGGCGACCCGGTCGAGGAGCGGTATCAGGGCGGCGCATACACGCGCATCGAGTACTCCCGGAAGGAGCCGGCGCCCGCCAAGCTGTTCTGAGGGGACAACAGGCATAGCTGCCCCGCCACTACCGCGGGGCGGTTCCCCTGGGGCAAATACCTTACCAGGCTTATCATCACCCGCGTGGACAATCAGCCTGACCTCCTTTTCCTGCTGCACGACCTGGCACGGCAGCTGAGGACGGACGCCGATCGCCGCGCGGCCGCCCACGGCATGACGCGCGCGCAATGGGTCGCCCTGTTCTGGCTTCGGCGCCGGCCGGGCCTGTCGCAGAAGGAGCTCGCGGAACTGCTGGAGATCGAACCGATCAGCGCGGGCCGGCTCGTCGACCGGCTCGAAGCCCGTGGAATGCTCGAGCGGCGGCAGGATCCGGCAGACCGACGGATCTGGCGTCTCCACCTCCTCCCTGATGCGCAGCCGGTGCTCGATGAGCTGAACGGCGAGCGCGAAGCCATGCACGCGATGACGGTCGCGGGCATCGACCCGAATTCGCTCCGGGTCGTGCGCGAGACCCTCGCGCAGATGAAAGCGAACGTGGTCGCGGGCTGCTCTCGCACGCGGCCGTCTCAGCCGGAACGGAACGTCGCCTAATGTCGCAAACCACGATTTCCCCACGCACGCTCGTCGAAGACAGGCCGCGCCCACGCGTCCGTCCTCGGCGCAACCTGCTGCGCCCCGTATTGATGCTGGGCGGCATCGCGGCCGTCATCATCGGGGCCGGAGCCTTCTGGCTGAACGGCGGCCGCTACGTGTCGATCGACGACGCTTATATCCGCGCGCCGAAACTGTCGGTGGCGACCGACGTGTCTGGGATCGTCCAGGACGTCGCCGTGCACGAGGGCCAGCACGTGAAAGCCGGCGATGTCCTCCTGCGGCTCAACTCACGGCAGTTCGACATCGCGCTCCGCGGCGCCCGCGCGAACCTCGCGCTGGTCGCGCTGAACCTGCAGGCGATGAAGCGCGACTATGTCCGGATGCTGCGCGATGCCGATGCCAAGCAGTCCCAGGTGGACGCCGACCAGGCCAGCTACGACCGCTTCGCATACCTCGTGCGGGGCAGCAGCGTTTCCCGCGCCGAATATGACGATGCGCGATTCAAGCTGGCGGCCGACAAGTCGACGCTCGAGTCGCTGAAGACGCAGGCGAGCGTCCAGCTAGCGAAGCTGGCCGGCAACCCCGACGCCGACATCTCCGGCATGCCGGACTTCCTGCAGGCGCAGGCGCGGGTGGAGGAGGCGCAGCGCCAGCTCGACCACAGCGTCATCAAAGCCCCGTTCGCGGGAATTGCTACGCAGGTCGATCAGGTGCAGCCGGGCATGTATCTCGCCGCGTCGACGGCGGCCTTCGGCCTGGTGGCGAGCGACCGGTTCTGGATCGAGGGCAACCCGAAGGAAACCGAGCTGACCAATGTGAAGGTCGGCGATCACGTCGACGTCGCGGTGGACAGCTACCCCGGGCGCGTCTGGACCGGCACGGTGCGAAGCGTGGCGCCGGTGAGCGGCTCCGAGTTTTCGATCCTGCCGGCGCAGAATTCGTCCGGGAACTGGGTGAAGGTCGTGCAGCGTATCCCCGTTCGCATCGAGGTGGAGCGCCACGAAGGCGATCCGCCGCTCAGCTCTGGCATGAGCGTGGTCGCCGACATCGATACGGGGCATGTCCGGCATCTCTCCGATCTGATTCCATAGGAACCCGCGGTCCGCCGAGGCGCGCATGTCCGGAACCACTTCCAGCACCGTCGTACCCAATCGCGCGCTGATCACGGTGTGCGCGATGGTGGCGACGCTGATGCAAGCGCTCGACTCGACGATCGCGAACGTCGCGTTGCCCTACATGCAGGGCAGCCTGTCCGCGACCTCCGACCAGATTACCTGGGTGCTGACGTCCTACATCGTCGCCGCCGCCATCATGACCGCGCCGGTCGGCTGGCTGGCAGCCCGGTTCGGGCGGAAGAACCTGTTCGTCACCTGCCTGATCGGCTTCACGGTGACGTCGATGATGTGCGGCGCCGCGCAGTCGCTGGAGCAGATGGTGGTGTTCCGGCTGTTGCAGGGCATGTTCGGCGCGGCGCTGGTGCCGCTCTCGCAATCGGTGATGCTGGACATCTACCCGCCGGAGCAGCGTGGCTCGGCGATGGCGATGTGGGGCATGGGCGTGATGGTCGGCCCGATTCTGGGGCCGACGCTCGGCGGCTACCTGACCGATGCGTACAACTGGCGCTGGGTGTTCTACGTCAACCTGCCGTTCGGGATCCTCGCGACACTCGGCCTGCTCGCATTCCTTCCGAAGGCGAAGAGCAACGCCGCGCTGAAATTCGATTGGACCGGCTTCGGCGCGCTCGCCCTGGGTCTGGGAGCGCTCCAGATGATGCTGGACCGCGGCCAGGACAAAGACTGGTTCAGCTCCAACGAGATCATCGTCGAAGCGGTACTCGGCTGCCTCGGGATCTACCTCTTCATCACGCACTTGCTGACGGCCGAGCGGCCGTTCTTGCCGCCGCGGATCTTCAAGGACCGCAACTACTCGATCTCGGTCGCGACCATGTTCATGGTTGGGATGGTGCTGCTGGCCAGCTCCGCGCTGCTCGCCCCCTACCTCCAAGTGCTCGCCGGCTATCCCGTCAAGACGGCAGGCCTCACCTTGGCGCCGCGCGGTATCGGGACGATGGCCGCGATGCTGGTGGCGGGCCGTCTTTCCTCGCGCGTCGATCCGCGCAAGCTGATGGCGTTCGGCATCGTGCTTATCTCCTGGTCGCTGTGGAACTCGACGACCTGGACGCCGGATATTCCGGACAGTGACATCATCATGAACATCATGGTCCAGGGCGCCGGCCTCGGATTCGTGTTCATCCCGCTGCAGGTGATCGCATTCGCGACCATCGACCCGGCGCTCCGCACGGACGGCACCTCGCTGTTGAGCCTTTTCCGCAACATCGGCAGCGCGATCGGCGTGTCGGTGACATCGGCACTGCTCGCCCGCAACGAACAAATCCTGCATTCGCAGATCGGCGCCGCGGTCACGCCGTTCAATCGAGCCTTGCAAACTGGTGGTGCGGTCACGCGCATGCTCAACCCGGCGACAGCGCACGGGGCGGCGATGCTCAACGGAATGGTCGATCAGCAGACCGCAATCATCGCCTATCTCGACGATTTCAAGCTGATGATGATGACGACGCTGCCGACGGTGTTCCTGCTCATGCTGATGCGGCGCCCGAGCAGGACGGGGGCCGCGCCGGTCGATGCGCACGCGGCGATGGATTAGCTGGCCGGCCTGCCGGCGTATCATATGCTTCCCGTCGGCGAGCCTACGGCCGGATCCGGACGGAGCGCCGTTCCACATCACGTCGATGATCGCCTCGTGGAACGCACCACGGCCGAAGGACGGCTTGTACGCGAGGCGGCCGTAGACTAACGCGCGCGACGCGACCGGCACGCGCGAGACCGCGCGCATGTGCGCGAGCGCGCCGGGATCGAACTCCTCGATCTCGAGCGATTTCAGGCCGAGCGACTCGACCGCCCAGCGCTGCCGTAGCAGTCGTTATACTCCGACCATCGATGGCTATCTTCCTGGATCGTTTCCTTGTTTCATTGCCGGCCGGGCATCTCGGCGCGGAGAGGATGTCATGATGCCGCGGAAGTGCTGCGGAAGAACGGTGCGCCGGTGAAG
>DATAPS010000033.1:0-7324 GCA_036265085.1 Acetobacteraceae bacterium
CGCATCCAGGCCGGCACGCTGCGCAAACTGCCGGAGCCGGGCCAGGGGCGCAGACGCAAACCCTCGGCGCGCAAGCCACGGCCGAACCTCCTGGCCCAGTACGGCGTGAAGGATCGCTGGGGCTGGGTGGTCAACATCGCCGGCCGCAATGGCGACGAGCTGCAGGCTCTGCTGGAAGACCCCGAGATGCAGGCGAGGATCGCCGCCGAGCCGCGCCGCATGGGCCGCATCCTGCGTCCGCTCTGCCGCATGCTCGGCGTCGGCGAGATCCCCGACCTGCTGCGGCTGCCCTCGCAGGCCGACGTCGTCACCATCGATTGGGCCGCCCACGCCCGGATGGTGGCCGCCGAGAAGGCCGCCACCGCCGCCGGCCTGCCGCCGCCGCCCTGGGACCCGCCGCCATTCACCGGGACCCGCGATCGGCCGTTCCGTTTCTATCTCACCCGCTACCGCCAGCCGTTCCTGGCCCAGCCGCTCCTGGCCCACCCGCTCCTGGCCCACCCGCTCCTGGCCCACCCGCTCCTGGCCCACCCGCTCCTGGCCCACCCGCTCCTGGAGTGAGCGCGCGACGCCGCGCCGCCATGCCTCGTCCGCTCATGGCGCCCTTTCCGCGCATCGCGCGGAGAGGGGGCGTCGCGTGCGCGCCAGCGCGTGGACGGCCGGATCAAGTCTGTCCCATCATCGAGAGAAGCGAATCGATGATGCGATCCGGCCGGAGTACAAGCAGTGAGCGGCAGACGCCCGAACATTCTATGGATCTGCACGGACCAGCAGCGTTTCGACACCATCGGCGCGCTCGGCAACCGCTATGTGTCGACGCCGACGATTGACCGCCTGGTGGCGGAAGGCACAGCGTTCGACAAAGCGTATTGCCAGGCGCCGATCTGCACGCCGTCGCGCTCCAGCTTTCTCACCGGCGTCTATCCCAGCACCGCGCTCGCCAACCGCAACGGCAACGATCGCTTCTCCGGCCGGTATCCGCTGGTCACGCGTACTTTCGCCGATGCCGGCTATCTCTGCGGCAACATCGGCAAGCTGCATCTCGCAAGTCCCTATCAGCGGCCGGAGCCGCGCGCCGATGACGGCTACGCTGTCTTCCAGTACAGCCATGCGCCGCGCGACGGCTGGCCGCAGGGGCACGATTACGCGGACTGGGTGCGCGCGCAGGGCGGCAATCTCGGCGAGCTGACCAGGAGCGTCGACGGTGTTCCCGCGAAGCTGCACCAGACCACCTGGGCGATGACGCGCGCGATCGAGTTCATCACCGCCAATCGCGATCGTCCATGGCTGCTGACCGTCAACGTCTACGACCCGCATCCGCCGTTCAACCCGCCGGCCGGCTACCGCGCGCAGTTCGATCCCGCTGAGATGCCCGGCCCGCATTTCCGCGCAAGCGATATCGCCGCACAGGAGAAGCTGGCCGCCATCGATTTCCAGTCCCACGCGCGGCATCCGCAGGAGCTGGACATCAACCACCCGATCATTCCCGTTGCACTCAAGCCCGGCGAGCGGGAAGCGGCGGGACGCTCGCCCGGCGCGCGCGATGCCTGGACGCTCCAGGCCGCCTATTACGCGATGATCAAACTGATCGACGACCAGCTCGCCCGCGTGCTGGCGACGCTCGATGAGCTGGGCCTGTCGGACGACACGATCGTCCTCTTCATGTCGGATCACGGCGAGACGCTCGGGGACCACGGACTGATCGAGAAAGGGTGCCGGTTCTACGAAGGCTTGGTGCGCGTGCCGATGATCTGGCGCCTGCCGGAAGTCATCCGGGCCGGTGCGGTCAGCCGCGCTCTGGTCGAGCTGACGGACGTGGCGCCCACGCTGCTCGACTTCACCGGCATTCCGGCGCCCGAGCATTACCGGGGCAAGAGCCTGCGCGGATTGCTCGAAGGGCGGACCGGTCGCGACCATCACCGGGACTTCGTGCGCGCGGAATACTACGACGCGCTCGATCTCCCGGACGCGTCGCGGGCCACGATGTATCGCGACGAGCGCTACAAGCTGGTCGTCTATCACGGCCACCGCCTCGGCGAACTGTTCGACCTCGATGCGGACCCGCACGAGTTCGACAATCTCTGGGACGATCCTGGGATGGCGGCAGTGAAGCTCGATCTCCTCCACAAAAGCTACGACGCGACGGTCGCCACCTTCACCGACTCGTCGCGCCGCATCGGGCCGTATTGAGATTGAGGTGGCCGCGCTCTGCAGGCGTACGGCGCCCGGAAGATTTCTCAGGCGTCGATGGCCGTCCAGCCGTGCCGGAGCAGCCGAGTGCCGGTGTCGATCGCGAAATAGAAACCGCCCTCTCCCGGCGGCTGCTCTTCCGCGCGGGTAATGCGGCGATGCTCGATCGCACAGACCAGCAGAGCGCCGACGCCGCCGTGCGAGACGATCGCCAGATCCCCCGCCGGACGCGGCAGCGCGAGCACCGCGTCGAACGCGCCGACGATCCGCCGCTGCGCGTCGATGGCACGCTCCCAGCCCCGCACGGATTGCTCGGGCTGCGCGAAGAACGCATCCGCGACGTGCTCGAACTCGGCGCGCGGCAGGTAGCCGGTCGCGCTGCGGTCATTCTCGCCGAGTTCGGGGATCGTGGCGAACGGCAGTCGCAGACCATCGGCGAGGATCTGCGCCGCGTCGGTCGCCTTGCGTTCGGTGCTCGCGACGATCATGCGGATGCCGCGCGTCCAGTCCCGTTTCAGCGCCGCCTGCATCCGTGCCCGGCCGCGATCGGAGAGCGGCCAGCGCGGCAGCGGGACGGCTGGGTCGATGACCACGTCGGGATGCGTGAGGAAAAACGCGGTCGCGCTCACGGACCAAAATTGCGTGCAGCCGGATCGAGCGACACGACGACCGTGTTCGCGGCGAAGGAGAACCAGACGCGCCGTCCGCGCAGCCAGTCGGCGCCGAGCAGCATGTCGATGCTCGGCGCGAGGCGGGCCGGCCCGACCCAAAGCGGCTGGTCGGTGAAGATCTGCGGGCCCACGGCGACCCGCCCGAAACGATGCAGCCGGATCGTCACCGCGCGGGGGCCAATCCCCCGCGCCTCGCGCGACGGATCAGCCGCGAGGGATGCATCGGTCAGGCCGAGCTTCGCCATGCCCGTGATGGTGACGAGGCTCGTGCCGGCGCCGCTGTCGATCAGCGCCTGGAGCACGTACCCGTCGACGGTCACCGGGATCAGCAGCACATTGCGGAACACGCGTTCCACCGGAATTGCGGCGCGCGGCCCCGTCCAGGGCAGCGCGGCGGGGTCGAGGCAGGACGCGGCGGCGTAGAGGCCGAGCGTGTCGTGGACCCCGTCGAAGTCGAGATCGAACGGGCTCAGCAAGTCCTGCCCGAGCAGCCCGTCCGCCGGCCCCGGACCGGCGATGCCGACGGTCAGCGTGTTGTCCGCAGCGACGGTCCGGCGGCGCAACGGAATGCCGCCGAGCGTCAGCGAGCGCGGGTCGGCGTTGGGAAGCTCCACGATCCCGCCGACGCCCCGCGTCGCCGTCGCCGCCCACTCGTCGCGAGGCACGTTCAGGCGCTTCACCGCGTCGGCGAACAGCATCGAGCGCTCGGCGCCGGTGTCCACCAGGAACGGAGTCGCCATCCCGTCCACCGCGACCGGCGCGAGCCACGCGCTGCCGTCCCATTGCAGGGCCACGTCGGTGCGGTGCTCGGGCGGCGGGCAACCGGCGGCATGGGCGGTGCCCGCGAGCGCCAGCGCCGCCGCCGCGAAGATCAGTGCGTGAGGCCGCGTCCGGTGCGGACTTGCAGCGCGTCGATCCGCTTGGACGCTTCCGCCTTGGTCAGCGACGGGTCGAACGCCTCGCCTGCCTCCTCGGACAGCGTCGCCTCGCCTTGCATCGCTTTCCCATCGACTTGTCATACGACCTCGACGGCCCCGCGACGCCGCTCAGCCGACGCGCAGCAGACGTGGCCCTTCCGCGCGGAGCCACTCGACCGCAGCCGAGGTGTGCGGCGTCAGCGTCTCGACAAGGCTCCAGAAGCGCGCACCGTGGTTCATGTGCCGGAGATGCGCCACCTCATGCGAGGCGACGTAGTCCTGCACGAAGCGCGGCGCCATGACGAGCCGCCAGCTGAACGCGAGGTTACCGCTCGACGCGCAACTACCCCAACGGCTGCGCGTGTCCTTCACCGTCAGCCGCCGCGGCCTGACATCCGCCATCGCCGCCTTGGTGGCGACCAGCGTCGCGAACGAGCGCCGCGCCTCGGCCCGAAAGAAGTCGCCAACCCGCCGGGCCAGGAACTCCGGATTCCCCGCGACCCGGAGTTGGTCCCCCTCCACCCACACCGTCCCGCGCGCCCCCGCAACGTGCCGGATACGCAGCTCGCGGCCGTGCAGCGGCACCAGCGCGCCGTCGCCAAATTCGATCGCCCCGGGGAGTGCGGCCAGCCGGGCGGATACCCAGGCGGCATGATCCATCAGCAGCGCCATCCCTGCGGTTCGGCCGGCACGCGGGGGGAGCGTGACCACCACGGCACCCTCCCGTGGGTCGATGCGGAGGCTGACGCGCCGGGCGCGGGTGCTCCGGCGCCATTCGATGCGTGCGGGGCCGTGCGGAAGGGCCAGGATTTCGCTGCTGTTGGAGTCCATCTCGGACCGACAATGGCGAAAGGCACCGCGTCGATCAAACAGTCGGTCGATCAACATGACGCATAACAGTCCCGATTCGGCCCTGATGCACACCCGTTCCGGTGACGGATGCGTGAATTAAGAAGATTTTGCCGAGGAGAACCCACCTCCCCGGGCGGGATGACTCCCATGTAAGGGCTTGCGCGTAGCCGGGCGCTGACCGCACATGCCGGTGCAAACCCGACTACCCAACGAGCATAGCCAGGGGGGCTGCATGACGACGCTGGAGGCCGATACGCGAGGCGCGACCGGTTCGACGAAGCCCGCGGGCGACATCGACACCGTGTGCATCAACACCATTCGCACGCTGGCGATGGACGCCGTGCAGAAGGCGAAATCCGGGCATCCCGGCACGCCTATGGGGCTCGCACCCGCGGCCTACACGGTCTGGCAGAGGTTTCTCCGCTACGACCCCGCCGACGCCAACTGGCCGAACCGCGATCGTTTCGTCCTATCGGTCGGTCACGCCTCGATGCTGCTCTATGCGCTGATACACCTCACGCGGATCCGCGCGATCGGCAAGCATGAGGACCGCAACGCACCTGCGCTGACGATCGACGACCTCAAGCAGTTCCGGCAGATCGACAGCAAGACACCCGGCCATCCGGAATACCGGCTCACCACCGGCGTCGAGACGACCACCGGCCCGCTCGGCCAGGGCTGCGGCAACTCGGTCGGCATGGCGATCGCGCAGCGCCATCTCGCGACGCGCTACAACAAGCCCGGTTTTCCGGTGGTCGACTGGCGCATCTACGTCCTTTGCGGCGACGGCGACATGAACGAGGGTGTCGCCAGCGAGGCAGCGTCGCTCGCGGGGCACCTGCAGCTCTCGAACCTGATCTGGATCTACGACAGCAACCAGATCACGATCGAGGGCAGCACGAAGCTCGCGTTCACCGAGGACGTCGCGGAGCGTTTCCGCGGCTACAAATGGAACGTAATGGACGTGCCGGACGTCAACGACACCGCGGCGGTGGCGAAGGCGATCGAGGCCGCCCAACAGGTCACCGACAAACCGACTTTCATTCGGGTGCACAGCACTATCGGCTACGGCGCGCCACATCGCGCCGGGACCCGCGAAGCGCATGGCGAGGCGCTCGGCGAGGATGAAGTCCGTGGCGCCAAGCGTTTCTACGGCTGGCCCGAGGACGCGCATTTTCTCGTCCCCGACGGCGTCTACGAGCATTTCCAGCAGGGGATGGGCGCGCGCGGCCAGAAGGCGAACGCCGCGTGGCGCGAGATGATGGCGCGCTACAAGCGCGAGTATCCGGGTTTGGCGCGTGAGCTGGAGATGATCAACCAGCACGAGCTCCCGGAAGACTGGGACAAAGAGATCCCGAGCTTCCCCGCCGACGCCAAGGGTGTGGCGACGCGCGACAGCTCGCAGAAGGTACTGAACGCGATCGCCCCACGCGTGCCCTGGCTGCTCGGCGGCGCCGCCGACCTCTCGCCCTCCACCAAGTCGAACCTGACATTCCCCGGCGCCGGCGAATTCGAGGCCGACAACTATGCAGGCCGGAACATGCATTTCGGCATCCGCGAGCACGCGATGGGCTCGATCGTCAACGGGATGGCGGTGACGGGCCTGCGGTCCTACGGCTCCGGTTTCCTCATCTTCAGCGACTACATGAAGGCGCCGATCCGGCTCTCGGCGATCATGGAGCTGCCGGTCATCTACATCTTCACGCATGACAGCATCGGCGTCGGCGAGGATGGGCCGACGCATCAGCCGATCGAGCAGCTCGCGACGCTGCGCGCGACCCCCGGCATGTTGATGATGCGCCCCGGCGACGCGAATGAGGTCGCGGAAGCCTGGCGCGTCGCGATGAAGCTGAAGGAGCAGCCGATCTGCTTCGCCCTCAGCCGCCAGCCACTGGTCACGCTGGATCGCGGCAAATACGCGTCCGCCGAAGGGCTGCACCGCGGCGCCTACGTCCTGCGCGACTCGCCTGGCGGCAAGCCGGAGGTGATCCTGATGGCGACCGGCAGCGAGGTGCAGCTGATCGCGAAAGTGCAGGACCAGCTCGAGGCGGAGGGCATCCGCTCGCGCATCGTCTCCATGCCGTGCTGGGAAATCTTCGAGGACCAGCCGCAGGAGTATCGCGACAGCGTGCTCCCGCTCGACATCACCGCACGCGTCTCGGTCGAACAGGCGGCGACGCTCGGCTGGGACCGCTATGTCGGCGCCAAGGGCACGATGATCGCCATGCACACTTTCGGCGCATCGGCCCCGCTCGCGGCGCTGCTCGGAAAATTCGGCTTCACGCCCGACAAGGTTCTCGACGCGGCCCGCGCACAGGCGCGCGGCGGCAAGCATTGAATCGCGGAGGCACGCAACCATGAACGACGTGCAGAACCCCCAAACGCAGGCCACCGGAAATCCGCTCAAGCAACTCGAAGGGTTCGGCCAATCACCGTGGCTGGACTTCATCGAGCGGAAATTCCTCCTCGACGGCAGCCTGAAGAAGCTGCTCGACGAGGACGGGCTGAAAGGCATGACGTCCAACCCGTCGATCTTCGAAAAGGCGATGGGTCACGGCAACGCCTATGACGACGGATTCAAGGCGCTCGCCGAGAAGGGTGACCACGACGCCGGCGGCGTGTACGAAGCGCTTGCGATCGAGGACATCCAGACGGCAGCCGACGCGCTGCGCGGATGTCCTCGATCGCAAGCGC
>DATAPS010000034.1:0-3831 GCA_036265085.1 Acetobacteraceae bacterium
AGCTGACTCCGGAGCGGCAGCGTCGGTCGCGGAATCGTCTTTGGGCGGCACAGGCAGCGGACGCCGCTTCGCGACAACGGCACGGTGCTTGTTCGCCGGTTGTGAGTTGTGAGGCGGGGCGGCGACAGTTTCCTGCACCGGCCGGGGCTGAACGGCGCGCGGCGGCGCGGCGGCCGGCGGCGCGCAGCTTAGAACTGCGACCGGTAGACTCAGCGGAACGGCCAACAGAAGTCGCGATCGCATCGAGGTCCACTCGGTTGTTTCGTCGCCCCCTACTCAAGAACACTCTGACATGCGGCGACCCGAATCCACAACACTCTGTGATCGGACCAGGAACTGGTGAGGATCCCAGCCCTGGCCGACACGCCAATCCCACGATAGCGTCGCCCCGAATGCTCGATTCGACCAAGCAAAAAGGGGAAGGCGGATGCGCGGGATCGTTTTTACCGGCGGTCGGGACCTGGAACTATTGGAATTCCCTGACCCAACCCCAGGCCCCGGTGAGGTCGTGATCGAGATGAAGGCGTCGGGGATGTGCGGGTCCGACCTGCATCAATACCGTCGGCCGAAGAACGGCGGACAGGCGACCGGATTGCCGGTCAATCCCAATCCGACCATCGCCGGCCACGAGCCGTGCGGCGTCATCGCCGCGGTCGGACCCGGTGTGTCCGAGCGGGAGGCGCGGATCGGCGACCGCGTCATGGTGCACCATTACCAGGGCTGCACGCAGTGCATCCATTGCCGATCGGGCTGGCAGCAGCTGTGTCAGGAGACGTCGGTCAAGGTTTACGGCAGCAACGCAAATGGTGGTCACGCCAAGTATCTGGCGGTCCCGGCGAACACGCTCGTCCCGCTCCCTGACGAACTCTCGTTCGCCACCGGCGCGGCTATCTCCTGCGGCTCGGGAACGGCGTACAGCGCGCTGCGGCGTATGAGCCTGTCCGGCAACGACACCATCGCGATCTTCGGGCAGGGACCCGTCGGCCTCGCAGCCACGCAGTTCGCCAAGGCAATGGGTGCGAAGGTGATCGCGCTCGACGTGAACGCGCAACGGCTGCAGCGGGCGCGGGAG
The DNA here is from genome assembly GCA_036265085.1 of Acetobacteraceae bacterium. Classification (GTDB taxonomy): domain Bacteria; phylum Pseudomonadota; class Alphaproteobacteria; order Acetobacterales; family Acetobacteraceae; genus DATAPS01. The sequence continues at coordinate 1,073 of DATAPS010000034.1, forward strand.
CTCGGCGCGGACGAAACCGTCGATCCCGGCAGCAACGATCCGGTCGTCGCGATCAAGGATCTCACGCGCGGGCGCTTTGCGGACCTGACGCTCGACACCTCATCGAACCCAGAAGCGCGGCTGAACGCGATCCGCAGCACGAAGGTCTGGGGGACAATGTGCTTCGTGGGCGAAGGCGGCAACGTGACGATTGACGTCAGCCCGCATCTGCTGCGGCGCCAGCTCACGCTGGTCGCGTCGTGGACGTTCTCGACGATCATCCAGGCCGAGTGCGCGCGCTACGTCGTCGACCGCAAGATCGACGTTGATAAGCTGTTCACGCATCGCTGGGCGCTGGAGCAGGCGACGGAGGCATACCAGCTGTTCGACCGGCAGAGCGACGGGAAGGGCGTGTTCCTGATGTAACCCGCTGGAGGGTTCCGTTGCCGGGACCGGCCAAGCTATAACGGCGGGCATGGCGCAGGACCTCACACTGGTGACCGGCGCAACCGGCTTCGTCGGCTCGGCGGTGGCGCGCGCGCTCGTGGGGCGGGGCCATGCTGTCCGGGTGATGGTCCGCAAGACGAGTGACCGGCGCAATCTGACCGGGCTGATAGCCAGCGAGGTCGAGGGCGATCTCGCCGACCCGGCCTCTCTGAAGCGCGCGGTGCACGGTTGCCGTTACCTGTTCCACGTGGCTGCCGACTATCGCATCTGGGTTCCGGACCCCAAGCCGATGCTGCGGGCCAATGTCGAGGGGACGCGGCAGCTCATGCTGGCGGCGCTGGACGCCGGCGTCGAACGGATCGTCTATTGCAGCAGCGTCGCCGCACTCGGCATGACCAAGGACGGAACGCCTGCCGACGAGATGCAGCCGGTCACTGAGGCGAGCGTCGTCGGGATCTACAAGAAGTCCAAGTATCGTGCCGAGCAGGCGGTGCTTTCGCTGGTGCGCGAGCGAGGCCTGCCGTCGGTAATCGTCAATCCCGCCGCCCCGGTGGGGCCGCGCGACGTCAAGCCGACGCCGACCGGCCGGATGGTGGCCGACGCGGCGGCGGGAAGGCTGCCGGCCTATGTCGATACCGGGCTGAACGTGGTCCATGTGGACGACGTCGCCCTGGGCCACGTGCTCGCGCTAGAGCGGGGGCGGATCGGCGAGAAATACATCCTCGGCTCGGAAAACCTGATGCTCGCCGATCTGTTCGCGCTGGTCGCCGAGGAAGCCGGGCGCAAGCCGCCACGGGTAAAGCTGAATCGGAAAATGCTCTATCCGCTGGCGCTCGGCTTCGAGGCGGCCGCACGGCTCGCCAAGATCGATCCGCTGGTGACCCGCGACCATCTGCGGATGGCGCGCAAGCGCATGTTTTTCACCTCGGCGAAGGCGGAAGCGGAGCTCGGCTTCCGTCCGCGGCCCGCCCGCATGGCGATCCGCGACGCGATCGCGTGGTTCCGCGCGGCGGGGATGGTCCCTGCGTGATCGCAGCCGCGGTTGCGTTGCTCGCCTGGCTCTGGCTGATCGCGTTCCGGGGCCGGTTTTGGCAGGCCGGGCCGATACTGCCTGCCATGACGCCGGAGAGGGCGCCGCCGGTCGACGTCGTGGTGCCCGCCCGCGACGAGGCGGAAGTTGTCGCGCGCAGCATCGGCTCGCTGCTGGCGCAGGACTATGCGGGGCGGCTACGGGTCGTGCTGGTGGACGACGACAGCGGCGACCGCACGGCAGAAATCGCGCGCGGATTGCCGGGAACGGACCGGCTCGTCGTGATCCGCGGGGCGCCGCGGCCGCGCGGCTGGGCGGGGAAGCTCTGGGCGGTGCATCAGGGCGTGGCCGAGACCGACGCCCCGCTGGTTCTGCTGACCGACGCCGACATCGTGCACGACCCCGCGCATGTCGCGACGCTGGTGGCGCAGGCGGAGCGGAGCGGGGCGGACCTTGTCTCCGAGATGGTGGCGCTGAACTGCACGAGCATTGCCGAGCGTGCCCTCGTGCCGGCGTTCGTCTATTTCTTCGCGCTGCTCTACCCGTTCGCCTGGGTCAATGACGGCCTGCGCGCGACGGCCGCCGCCGCAGGCGGGACGGTCCTGATCCGGCGGCCGGTGTTGGAGCGGATCGGTGGGATCGCAGCGATCCGGGGCGCGCTGATCGACGACGTCGCGCTCGCCGCGTCGGTCAAGCGGGGCGGCCGGCTCTGGCTCGGTCACAGCGCGCTGGCGCGATCTATCCGCCCCTATCCGCGGTTCGCCGATATCTGGCGGATGGTCGCCCGCTCGGCCTATGTACAGCTTCGCCTCTCACCGGTGCTGTTGGTCGGGATGACCGTCGGTCTGGCGCTGCTCTTCCTGGTCCCGCCCGCCGCCGCGATATTCGGCGGCGGCTCGACGCGATGGCTCGGGCTCGCGGCCTGGGCGCTGATGGCCGCCTCGTTCCTGCCGACGCTCCGGCGCTTCCGCCTCTCGCCGCTCTGGGCGCCGATCCTGCCTGCGATCGCCTGCTTTTACATGGCGGCGACGATCGGCTCGGCGGTCGACCACCATCGCGGGCGCGGCGTCGTCTGGAAGCAGCGCGCCTACACGGAGCGGCAGGCGTGAGTGCGGCCGTTGAGGACGTCGAGGCCTGGTCGGGCAAGGACCGCGGCGACGAGAATTTCCCGGTCGGCTCGGCCCTTATATCGTCGCGTCTCCGCCCGCATGTGCACGCCTTCTACACCTTCGCGCGCAACGCCGACGACATCGCCGACAGCGCGACGCTGCATGCGGCGGACAAGGTGGCGCGCCTCGACCGG
>DATAPS010000035.1:0-4026 GCA_036265085.1 Acetobacteraceae bacterium
TCAGCTGCCCGCCGGGCTCGATGATCGTCACCCGGCTGCCGAAGCGGCGATAGGTCTGCGCCAGTTCGATGCCGGTGTAGCCGCCGCCGAACACGATCAGATGCGGTGGCACGTCGTCGAGCTCCAGCGCCTCGATATGGGTGAGCGGGCGTGCCGCGCTGAGGCCGGGAATGTCGGGAATGGCGGCGTGCGTGCCGACATCGACCACGACCACGTCGCCGGCGAGCGTGCGCGTGCCGCCGTCATTCAACGAGACCTCGATCGTCTTCGGGCCGACGAAGCGGCCGCCGCCCATGACGAGCTCGGCGCCGCTGTCCTTGTAGGCCTGCAGATGGAGCGCGATCTCGCGGTCGACCATGTCCTGCTTGCGCTGGCGCACCTTCCGCATGTCGGTTCTCACCTCGTCGGCAAGCGTGCCGAAATGGGCGGCGTCCCGGACGAGATGGGCGATCCTGGCGCTCCACAATTCGTTCTTGGACGGCATGCATGCGACGGCCGGACATGAGCCGCCGACCCAGCGGCGCTCGACCACGGCAACCTTCTTGCGCGATCCGCCGAGATGCCAGGCGAGGAGCTTTCCCCCCTGGCCGCTGCCGAGGACGACGGCGTCGAAGCGCTCGGGCTCAGGCATGATCAATCTCCTTGCTAATCGCGACCTGACACGCGGTCTTTCTACGCTATGGCTTCGGTCAGATCGACCTCACGTCGCTACAACGGTGGAGTTCGGTCGTGAACCACGACCATTTTTCCGCGGGCCTCGTTGGCCTCCATGACGCGGTGCGCTTCGCGGATCTCGTCGTCGTAACTCATCAAGGGCATGTCGAGTGGTTATCTTACTCCTCCTGTTCACGAAGCGGTGTCGCCGACGCGGGGCCGTCGGCCCGGACAAGAGGAAATGCGATGAACCGTCGTCCGCCTGCGTTCTTCGTCGGCGATGCGCTAGGGCTGGATTTCCTGAATTCGATCGCGACGCCAGTTCACGTCTCGGTCGATTGGATCTGCAACGGCGAGGGATATCTGAGGTGGCTCGACCAAGCCCGCCTCGTGCCGCGCGACCTGCTGCGGGACCTCCGGGCGCGCGCCTTGCCCGGCGAGATCGACCAGATCGCGGATCAGGCCCGAGACTTGCGCGAATGGTTCAGAGACTTCGTGGAACGGCATGCGGGGCGACCTCTGACGCGAGAGGCTCTCACGGAGCTTGGGCCGCTCAACCGTCTGCTCGAGCGCGACGAGACCTTCAGCAGGATCGCCGCTCGGCCGGCTGATTAGGGAGGTCTCGAGCTTCGCACCCTGCGCCGGTGGCGCACCCCCGAGGCGCTGTTGCTTCCCGTCGGCGAGGCGCTGGCTCGCCTAGTCTGCACGGAGGATTTCTCCCACGTGAAGGCCTGCGAAGGTCATGCCTGTACGCTGCTGTTCGCCGACCACACGCGCGGCCGTGGCCGCCGGTGGTGCAGCATGGCGATCTGCGGAAACCGGGCGAAGCAGGCGGCCCACCGCCATCGGGTGAAAGCGCAGCGACATTAGCGCGGCCGTTCAGGGGCTATGACGTCCCCAAGTCACACTCGTGCCCTGACGTCCGCGAAGCTGCGTCGCCTGCGTCCGTCATCCGGCAGCAGCTGACGCCGCGACGGAGCACAGGTTGCTGGCCTAACTGCCGCCAAGCTCGACAGGTTGTCCGCGGCGGGTCCGGCGATAGGCGCCGGCCCGCGGCGGAGGTACACGCATCGGAACAAAATTGTCGCATTTCCCGGGAGCGCCACCTGCTATGCTCGGCATCGATGCCAGCGGCTACGCTCGGCATCGATTTTGCTAGCCTACGGCACGCTGAGCACATCGGGAGTTTCGGATCATGAACGATCTGGCCAAAGCGACATCGGGCTTCGCCTTCTTCCCCGGCATGCTTGGGATGCAGATGCGCAACATTCAGGCATGCACCTCGGCACAAGCGAAAATGCTCGACGGTATGCGCCTCCTCGGGAAGCAGCATGCCCAGTTCATGGAAGCCGTGATGCGACGGATGCTCGAGGGCCGATCCGCATCCGCCCCATCGGATCCGGGGTCGCTGATCGGGTCGGGCATCGACCAGCTCAAGGCGGCGATCATGGATACGCAAGCCAACATGAGCGAGGGCTCGGAGATCCTCGCGCGCAGCGCCGGCGACGCCGCGGGGATCATGCAGAAGCGCTTCCTGGACGCCTTGGACGAAATCAAGGCAATCGCCGAACACCCGGCGGACGCCGGGCGTCTACAGTCTTAGGCGGCGAGGCGGTGATGCCGGTACGGCGACTTCGCTCAGCGGCGGCCGGCACACTCCGCGCCCTCGCCCTCGCGGCCCTCTGCGCCGCATCCCCGGCCCTTGGCGCCGAGCCGCTCGGCCGCTACCCGGCCGATCCCGGCCAAGTCTCCGTCTCGGGAATCTCGTCCGGTGCGTTCATGGCCAATCAGCTCCACATCGCGCACTCCGAGGGGATCATGGGTGCCGCGATGGTCGCGGGCGGGCTCTACGGCTGCACGATCCTGGAGGTGCAGGACGACGGCGTTGTCTCGTTGATCGGACGGGCGACCGGGGCGTGCATGACGGCGCCGGACCTTCTGCCGGACGTGAGTTCGCTTCGCGAAACGGTCGCAACGCTCGCGGACAAGGGATGGATCGACGCGCCGCGCAATCTGGCGCGCAGCCACGTCTATCTGTTCACCGGGCAGGCCGATCAGGTGGTCAACCCGGCGACCGTCGCCCGGGCCTCCGCCCTCTACAAAGCGCTCGGCGTGCCCGACAGCCAGATCAAGTTCGACAACAAGAACCTTCCGGCCCCGGGCGCTGGGCATTCCTGGGTAACCGACGCGTTCGGGATCGACTGCAACGCCAACGCGACGCCTTATATCAACAAGTGCCACTACGACGTCGCTGGCGTCGAGCTGGCGGCCATCTACGGACCGCTCACGCCGCCGGCGGCGGCACCGTCCGGCCGCATCGTCGCGTTCGATCAACGGGAATTCGTGGCAGCCGGCGCCGCCGCTGCCAACGGGATGCTGGACACCGGCTATCTCTATGTCCCGAAAGCCTGCGAGGCGGGAGCGGCGCAACCGTGCCGCCTGCAGGTCGTCCTGCACGGATGTATGCAGTCGTCAGAGGCGCTCGGCGACGAATTCTATTCCAAGATCGGTGTGAACGAGTGGGCGGACACGAACCGGATCATCGTGCTTTATCCGCAGGCCCACGCGACCGATGTCGCCGAGCTGCGCATCCAGAACGCGCTGACGCTGTTCAATGCGAATCTGGCCGGCTGCTGGAACTGGTGGGGCTATGGGAACGACCGGCAGTTCCTCACCAAGAAGGGCGTCCAGGTCTCCGCGCTCTGGGCGATGGTCCAGCGCGTCACCGGTCAGAGGTGACGCGCGTCGCTGTCATAGGACGGCAACAAATTCGTCATCGCGCCGTCGCGCCTGCATGATACCCCCCGCGCCTTCGGGGGAACCACATGACACAGCGCAACGTGCTGCTGATCGTCGTCGATCAGTGGCGTGCGGACTGCGTTCCGCATCTCGGCACGCAACACCTGCGCACGCCGAACCTCGACCGGCTCTGCCGCGAGGGCGTGACCTTCCGCAACCACGTCACGACGACGGTGCCGTGCGGCCCGGCGCGCGCGAGCCTGCACACCGGCCTCTATCTGATGAATCACCGGCAGGTGCAGAACTGGATTCCACTCGACGCGCGCCACGCGACGCTCCCGAGATGCGCGCGCACCGTCGGCTACGATCCCGCACTGATCGGCTACACCACGACGACGCCGGACCCGCGCGTGACTGCGCCGCGCGACCCGCGGTTCAAGTCCCTCGGCGACACGATGGACGGATGGCGGCCGGTCGGGGAGTTCGGCCCCGAGCATGACGGCTATTTCGGGTGGCTCGCGCACAAGGGATTCCCGCTTCCCGCCAACCGCGAAGACATCTGGCTGGCGGATCACCCCGATGCGTTGCCGGGCGCCACGACTCATCCGGCGCGCATCCCGAGCGAGCTCTCCG
>DATAPS010000036.1:0-4719 GCA_036265085.1 Acetobacteraceae bacterium
TGCGGAGCCTGGCCGCCGTCCGGTTGGCCGAGGCGGGTTGCTCGACGCTCGAGATCGGCGCGATAACCGGACACCGCACCCTGTCCATGATCGCGCTCTACACCGCGTCGAGCGATCAGCAGAGGCTTGCGGAGGCCGCGATCGTCCGCCTGGAAACCGGCAGGGCAACTTGGAAACATAATCCGGGAAAATTAGTGAAATCAGGTAGTTAGATGCGTCCAATCTTTGTCATGATCAAATGCGAAATGGGAAAATCCTATCGCGTCGCGCAGGTCGCCGCCGACACGATCGAGGAGCTGTCGGAGCTGCACTCCACGTCGGGCCAATACGACCTGCTCGGCAAATTCTACCTCGAACCGGCGCAGGACACCGGGCTGTTCGTGATGGAGAAGATCCAGTCGATCCCGGGCGTCAAGGACACCTACACGCTCATCACCTTCAACGCTTTCACCGGCGGGCGGGCGTGACGGACGGTCCGAGCCGGCGCCAGGTGTTGGCCGGACTCGGCGCGACCGCGACGACCGTGTTCATTGCGCGCCATACCGCCATGGCGAGCCGGACCGTGGATCGCCCGTCCTACCGCAATGCAACAGACTTGGCACAGGCGCTCGCAGCCCGGCAGGCCTCGGCCCGCGAACTCGCCGATGCGGCGATCGCGCGCATCGAAGCGCTCGACCCGATGATCAACGCGGTCGTCGTGCGCGATTTTCGACCGGGCACGCGCCGCGGCGGACGCGACCGATGCGGCGCTCGCGCGGGGCGAGCGGCGGCCGCTGCTCGGCGTTCCGATGACGGTGAAGGAGCAGTTCAACGTCGCGGGGCTGCCGACGACGTGGGGCTACGAGCGCTTCCGCAACTGGCGCCCCGCCGAGGACGCGCTGGCGGTGCAGCGGCTCAAGGCGGCTGGCGCGGTGATCCTCGGCAAGACCAACGTGCCGGTCGGGCTGTCCGATTGGCAGAGCTACAACCCGGTCTACGGCACCACGAACAACCCGTGGGACGTGAAGCGCACGCCCGGCGGATCGTCGGGCGGCGCTGCCGCGGCGCTGGCGGCGGGCTTCGTGCCGCTGGAGCTCGGCTCCGATATCGGCGGTTCGCTGCGGGCGCCGGCGCATTTCTGCGGCGCGTTCGCGCACAAGCCGAGCCTCGATCTCGTGCCCCAGCGCGGCAGCGGATATCCGACCACCGCGGCGATTCCGGTGCGGGGCGACATGGCCGTGGCGGGTCCGATGGCGCGGACTGCCGCCGACTTGGCGCTCGCTTTGGACGTGCTCGCTGGGCCGGACGAGCAGTCGGGCGGTATCGGCTACAAGCTCGCGCTACCGCCGCCGCGGCATGACACGCTCGCCGATTTCCGCGTGCTGCTGCTGACGACTCATCCGCTGTGCGCCATGGCGACGAGCGTGCGCAGCGCCATCGAGGGCTTGGGCGACCGGCTGGGGAACGCGGGCTGCCGCGTGGTCCGCACGATGCCGGATATGCCGAACCTCGCGCTGACCACGCGCGTGTACGACGAGCTGCTATCTGCGTTCTTCGCCGCCGATCTCACGCCCGCCGAGCGTGTTCGCTTAGAAGCCGCCGCATCGGCGCTATCGCCGGAAGACCAGAGCCTCCCGGCGGCGGAGTCGCGCGGGCTGACGATGAGCCATAGCGCATGGATCGCGACAACCCGCATCCGCGACTCGTTGCGCGGGCGCTGGCAGGCGCTTTTCCGTGACATCGACGTCATCGTGTGCCCGCCGATGCCGACGCCGGCATTCGTCCAGGATCATTCGCCGATGGTGGGGCGAATGCTCGACGTCGACGGGCGGGCGATCCCGTATGGCAATCAGATCGCGTGGGCCGGCATCGCGACGATGAACGGCTTCCCGGCGACCATCGCGCCGATCGGGCTCACCGAAAGCCTCCTGCCGGTCGGCGCACAGATCATCGGCGGCTATCTCGACGACCGGACGACGATCCGGTTCGCGGCCCTGATCGAGCGCGAGTTCGGGGGTTTCTCGCCGCCGCCCGGGTTCTGAAGGTTTGTGGCAGCGCGCGGTGTCGTAGGGGGGTTTCGACCCGCCGTCCCGAGCGCAACGGTTGGCGGATCGAGACCCCCCTACGCTCGAACAATCGTCCCCACGGCCTCCATGCAGTGCGCCATGTCCGCCTCGCTCGCCCAGACATGCGGGCTGATTCGGAGGACACCGAGGCGATCGCTGACGAATACGCCGGCCGCCTGCAGATCCTCGATCGCGTTCGGCGGCAAACCACCCGGAATGCGGACGCCGAGAATGTGCGGCGCGCGCAAATCGCGCGGCGCGACCGCCAGACCGAGGCCCTGGGCGCGGTCGGCGAGCAGATCGGTGAGAAGACGGAGTCGCGCCGAGATCGCCGCGGTGCCCCAGCCCGCGACGAGCTCCATGCCGGCGGCGGCCATCGGCAGTCCGATCGGATCGTTGCGCTCGCCCTTGTCGTAGCGGCGCGCGCCCCGGGCCGGCGGCTGATTGCCGGAGTTCTCGTCGAGCGGCACGCCGTCCTGCCGATGTGGGGCGGCATAGAGGAAAGCCAGGCTGTAAGGACCCAGAACCCATTTGTAGGTCGGGAACGCGAGGAAGTCCGGCTGCCAGCGCGCGACATCGACCGGCTCCGCGCCGACCGCCTGCGTGGCATCGACGACCAGCGCGCCGCCGGCAGCGTGAACGGCGGGGCCGATACGGTCGAGATCGATGCGCACGCCATCCGACCAATGCAGCGGCGTGAGCGTGGCCGCGGCGAGCGGCGCGGCGCCGGGGCGGCGGATCGCGTCCAGCACGGCCGCGGTCCAGTCGGCATCCGCCGGACGAGGCACCTCCTCGACGACAAGACCGCCTGCGGCAGCGAGGCGGTCGAAGGCGAAGCGAACGGAGGGAAACTCGTCGGCGACGCGCAGGATCCGGCCGCCCTTTGCGAGGGACAGGTTCCGCGCCGCGGTCGCGATCCCGTGGCTGACCGAGCCGACGATCGCGATGTCGTCCGTCGTCGCCCCGATCAGCGCCGCGGCGGCGGCGCGCGCCCGCTCCGCCCAGACGGCGCCCGACTCCCGCGGATGCGACCAGGGCGCGGTCTTCGCGAGCATTCCCGTCTCACCGGCAGCGCGCACCGCACGCGGCAGCGGCGACCACGCCGCGGCGTCGAGATAGCAGACGTCGTGCGGCAGATCGAAGAGATCGCGCTGGCACGGGAGAGACTCCATCACGTCCATTCGCATCAATTCCTCCCGTGCGTGGCGTCGTTCAACGGACGCCGATCATGTCCATCGACAAGAATACCGTGAGCACGGCGGCGTTGACGATGTCGATGAAGAACGCCCCGATGATGGGCACCACCAGGAAGGCTTGCGGCGCCGGACCGTGGCGGCGCGCGATCGCCTGCATGTTGGCGATCGCGGTGGCGGTCGCGCCGAGCGCGAAGCCGCAGAACGCGGCCGACATGATCGCCCCCTCGTAGTCGCGTCCGACAACTCGGAACGTGATCACGGACGCCCAGACCGCCACGAACGCTGTCTGCACCAGCAGGATCAGCAACAGTGGCCCGGCGGCCGAGAAGACGGCGCCGAGGTCGAGCGCCATCATCGTCCAGGCCAGGAACAGCGACAGGCAGACCGATCCGATCAGGTCGGTGGCGGGATCGTGCAGCCGCAGCCCGAACAGGCCGCCGACATTGCGCAGCGCGAGGCCGGCCAGCAGGCAGAGCAGGAAGTCCGGCACCGTGACCGGCGCGTCCTGGAGCAGGGCTGCGCAGAACTGCCCGATCAGCACGGCGACGAGTGCGAGCGTCATCGATGCGATCACCGGGATCGTGGTCACCGGCGTCGTGGCCGGCCCCGTGATCACGCCGCCGTCGTCGGCACCCGCCGCAATGGAGGTCAATCCGAACCGCCGGATCAGCCGTTCCGCCACAGGCCCGCCGATGATGCCGCCGAGCACAAGGCCGAGCGTCGCCGTGGTCATCGTCAGCGTCATCAGGCCCGCAATCCCCGTCGCGTTCCCGAACTTTCCGGCGTACGCGGCGCCCGTTCCGTGCCCGCCGGCCAAGGTGATGGAACCGGCGACCAGACCGAGGAACGGGTGCAATCCGAACATGTGCGCGAGCAACACGCCGAGCGCGTCCTGCACCAGCAGGAACGGCACCAGGGCGATCAGCATGCGTACCAGCCGCGGTCCGCCGGCGGCGAGCTGCCGCAGATCGGAGGTGAGGCCGAGGCAGGCGAAGAAGATCAGCAGCAGCGCCGATTTCGCACCGTTCGTCATGGCGATGCCGTAACCGGTCGCACGCAGCAGCACCGCCGCGGCAATGGCGAACAGGATGCCGCCGACGACTGGGCTCGGGATGCTGTAGCGCGCGAGACTCGGAACGCGGCGGCACAGATCGGTGCCGAGCAGGAGCACGAGGCAGGCCGCGAGAAGCGACGGCAGCGCGTCGAGGCTGATCAGATGGGTGGTGACGATCATGCCGATCCTACGTCGGCCGGCTGCTCCGGAAGGATCCTGCCGGACGCGGGAGCCTCACGGATTTGCAACTGGAGCACAAGGTTCCGGGATGCTCGCAGCCGCCCACTGCGTCCGTCCACTGGGTCCGCCCTATGTTGAAGGTTGCGACTTGCTGTTCGCGCTCCGGACCGATACGGCGGACGCCTTTGCGCGCGCGACTGACGAAGCGGGTCAGCCGAAGAACGTTGTGCTGTAACGTCCGAAT
>DATAPS010000037.1:0-8240 GCA_036265085.1 Acetobacteraceae bacterium
CCGCAACCTGACCTTCCAGAGCCCGCGCAACGTCGAGGCGCTGCAATACCTCGCGGACCTCGTGCATGACGGTTCGATGAGTCCCGCCAGCGCCGGCTACGATTCCGACAGCCGCCGGCGTGCCTTCATCCAGGGCGAAGCCGCGTACATCCTCGACGGTCCCGGGTTTAGCGACACCGCGCCCCCCGAAGCGCGCGACAAGATCGGCGTGCTTTCGCCGCCCGCGGGACCTCACGGCGACAAGGGGACGATCGCCTGGGTCAACAACATCATGGTTTATGAGCAGACGAAGCATCCGGAGGAGACGAAAGAGTTCCTGAAGTGGTGGTCCAAGAACGAGCTCGTGCTGTTCACCGACGGGCACGCTCGCAACCTCTCCGCACGGAGCTCATTCCTGGCCAATCCCTACTTCAGGGACAACCCGGTCCGCAGCTTCGTCATCGCCAACTACCTGCCGGACAGCAAGGGCACGGGGTACGCCGCGCCGGGTATCTTTCCGCAGCTCAACGCCGTCGAAGGCGACGGCGTGATGATGACGCTGGTGCAGCAGATCCTGCAGGGCAAGGACGTCAAGACCGCGATGGCCCAGGCGGAGCCGAAGCTCCAGCAGCTCATGGGATGACGGCGACGACCGCGCGCGGCGTGAGGCTCGACCTCATGCCGCTGCTCTTTCTGCTGCCTTCCCTCGTGCTCATTGGTCTCGTCATCGCCGCTCCGCTGGTCACCGGGTTCGACTACAGTCTGCATGCCGGCACGATGCTGCGCGCCGGCCCGTTCGTCGGCGCACGCAACTACGCGACACTCGCGGCCAATCCGGAGTTCTGGCACGCGCTGCGCTTCAGTGTCGTATTCGCTGTGGTGAATGTTGCCGGATGCTACCTGCTCGGCCTCGGCATCGCACTGCTGATGAACGGCGAGATGCCAGGCCGCGGCTTCTTCCGCGTCGCCTTCCTACTCCCCTGGATCATCCCATCCGTCGTCTCGGTGGTGAGCTGGCGCTGGCTGGTTGCCGACCAGAACGCGCCGGTGAACCTGCTGCTGCAAGCCGCCGGCGCGAACCCGATCTACTTTCTCAGCTCGGATACCTGGGCCCAGGTGATTGTCTTCATCGTCAAGATTTGGCGCAGTTTCCCGTTCATGATGCTCTCGCTGCTCGCCGGGCTGCAGGGCATCGATCGCGCGCTTTACGAAGCCGGCGCGATCGACGGCGCGAGCGCATGGCAGGCGTTTCGCTACGTCACCATGCCGCAGCTCCGCAACGTCTCGATCGTGCTCTGCATCCTGATGACGATCTGGACGATCAACGACTTCGAGACTCCGTTCCTGATGACCCACGGCGGCCCGTCGAATGCGACCGAGAATCTGATCCTGCTCGCGTTTCGCTACACTTTCGCGAGCAATCGCGTCGGGGTCGGCGCCGCGGTCTCCTTCGTGACATTCGTCATCCTCACCGTGCTCGCGCTCGTGCTGCTGCAACGCCAGCGCCGCGCGGCATGATGGTCGGTGTGCGCCGCGGTGCCTCGCATGTCCGCGTGGCACTCGTCTCCGCGCTCGCGCTGCTGATCAACGCGCCGATTCTGCTGATGGTGGTCAACTCGTTCCAGACCACCGATCAGATGATGGCGTCGCACAGCGTCGTCCCCGAGCATGCGACAATCGTGAATTATGCGTTCCTGCTCGCCCGCACGCCGTTCGTGACGTTCTTCGCCAACAGCTTCGTCATCGCCGCGCTCTCCACCGTGCTGACCGTAATCGGCGCGGCGCTCGCGGGTTATGCGTTATCGCGTTGGCAGGCGCGGCTGCTCGCCGGCTACGCCCGCGGGCTGCTGATGGTGCAGATGTTCCCGATCATCATGGCGCTGATCCCGCTGTTCATCATCTTCCGCATGCTCGGCCTGATCGACAACCCGCTTTCCGTCATTCTCGTCTACGCCGCTGTACATCTGCCCTTCGCGACCTGGATGTTCCGCTCGTTCATCGACGCGATCCCTCGCGAGCTCGACGAAGCGGCGCTGGTGGACGGCTGCACGCGCCTGTCCGCCTTCGTGCGCGTGATCCTCCCGCTCGCCGGGCCGGGGACCGCGGCGGTGACGGTGTTCTCGTTCCTGTTCTCGTACAACGAGTTCTTCGTCGCCAGCGTGTTCCTGCGCACCGACCGCGTGATGACGGTGCCAGTCGGCGTGCAGATGTTCATGCAGCAATACGCGACCGACTGGGGAAGCCTGATGGCGGCGGCCACGGCGACGATGGTGCCCGCCTTCATCTTCTTCCTGTTCGTGCAGAAATACGTCGCCGCCGGCGCGATCGAGGGCGGCGTCAAGGGATGACAGGAGCCGCAACGAAATGACCAACCCCATCCGCCTCGGCATCATCGGCTGCGGCGAGGTCGCGCAACTCATCCATCTGCCGACGCTGCATCATCTCCGCAGCCTCTTCACGGTCACGGCCGTCTGCGACGTGAGCCCCAAGGTGCGGGATGCAGTCGGCACGCGCTGGGGCGTGATGGATCGCTTCGCCGACCATCACGCGCTGCTCGCCCACGGCGAGATCGACGCCGTGCTCGTCGCCAACCCGAACCCGTTCCACGCCGAGACCGCGCGCGACGCGATGCGCGCCGGCAAGCATGTGATGATCGAGAAGCCGATGTGCATGACGCTCGCCGAGGCCGACATGCTGCTGGCCGAGGAGCAGGCGAGCGGGCGCGTCGTGCAGGTCGGCTACATGCGCCGTCACGCGGCCGCCTTCACCGAAGCAAAGCAGTCGCTGCAGTCGATGACTGACATCCGGCTCGCGCGCGTGCACGCGGTCATCGGCCGCAACGCGCTCATCATCGGCGAGCTGGCGGACGTGGTTCGCCCGACCGACCTCCCCCCGTCGTCGGCCGAAGCGCTGCGGACCGCGGCCGCGGAGCGGACGGTGGCGGCAATCGGGTCCGCGCCGGAGACGCTGCAATCCGCCTACGCCCTGCTGCTCGGCCTCAGCAGTCACGATCTCTCCGCCATGCGCGACCTGCTCGGCGTCCCGGCGCGCGTGCTCTATGCCGCCAGTCGCGGCGTGGACGGACGCGCGATATCGGCGGCGTTCGACTACGGGGGCTTCGTCTGTCAGTTCGAGACGCTGGTCGACAGCATCCCCCGGTTCGACTCGCATATCGAGGTCTACACGCCGGGTCGGGTTCTCCGCGTCGAATACGACACGCCCTATGTCCGCGGCATTCCCGGCCGGATCGTCACGGACGATGTCGGCGCGGACGGACTCGCCCGGCACACGGTGCGCCACGCCTGGAAGGATTCGTTCGAGATCGAGTGGCGCAATTTCCACGACAACGTCGCCGGCAACCGCCGCCCCGCGATGTCGCTTTCGGACGCCCGAGAGGATCTGGTGCTGTTCCGTGAGATGATCGAATGCATGCGTCACGCTGTAACGTTTAGGTAGCGCTCGCCGGTTGGCGCAGCCCGCGCGGACCCGCAAGGCGCCGTTCCGCTTCTATCTCACGAGCCATGGGCCGCCGCTGCGGGCGTGAGCGCGCGCCGCATAGCGGTCGCTCCGCCTCGCCCGCTCACGGCACCCTTTCCGCGGATGGCGCGGAGAGGCGCGGCATCATGCGCGAGAACACGCGCGTGCCGCATTTACGGCGGAAGGCGAAGACGAAAGTTGCTGCCTACGCCTTGTAGTACCGCTTCGCGCGCCGCTCCGCTTCCTTCACTGCGTCCTCCGGTTCCGCTTGCCCTGAAGCGACGGCTGCGAACATCTGCACGTTGACATAGTCCGCCGTCACCGCACCGGCGGCGGCATTGATCGGGCCCTTGTAGCCGCCCCAGAACTCGTTCGCGCAGGTCTCCTTGTAGACGGCGATCTTCGGATCGGAGCTCCACACGGCTGACTCGGCATAGGCCTTGAGCGGCTGCGACCAGTAACCCAAGCAACCCGTCAGCCACGGCTCGTACTGCGGCTGCTCCATCATGAATGTCAGGAACGACTTCGCCGCGTTCGGATATTTGGTGTGCTCAAACACCATCGCATTGAGAATCAGCGCACCCTCGGGCGGTTTGCCGATCACGCCGAACGGCATGTGCTGTTGGTTCGTATCCGCAGCCACGCTCGCCATCTTCGGATCGTTCTTCAGCGCGAAATAGATCGAGACGCCGTTCTGTGTCAGCGCGATGTCGCCGGCAATGAACGCCTTGTTGTTGCTCGGGTCCTGCCAGGATAGCGTGCCGGAGATCATCGTCGGATACATCGCGCGGGCATATTTCAGCGCGTCGATCGTCTCCTTGCGATTGATCGCGACGTGGCCGTTCTCGTCGACCAGGTAGCCGCCACGCGACCACAGCAACCAGTTGCAATAGCCGTTGGAATCGCCGACGGAGTTGCCGAGCGCGAAGCCGCAGGGGTGCCCGTTCTTCTGCAAGTTCTTGCAGAGCGTGAGGAACTGGTCGAGGTCGTTCGGGATCTTGTCGAAGCCGGCCTGCTTGACCCAGGATTCGCGGTAGACCGCGGGTCCGCCGGAGCCGCCCATCGGCAGCGCGATCCAGTTGTTCGTCCCCCACTTCTTGCCGTACTTGTCCGCCAGGAAATACCAGCCGCCGTACTTCTTCCCGAGATACTCGGCGATGTCACTCACTTCGATCAGCTTGTCGCTGTAGAGATGCGGATCGTCAGGCCATCCGATGACGATGTCCGGTCCGGCGCCGGTGTTCGCTGCGACCGCGGTCTGCGGGCGCAAATCCTCCCAGCCGACGAAGTCGACCCGCGTGGTGACGCCGCTGCTGTCCTGCCACTTCTTCACGTTCTCGCGGAAGATCACTTCGTCGGGGTCGACGAACTTGGTGGGGCGCAGGACGCGCAGAGTGGCGCCTTTCTCGGCCGGCAGGTTCGGCGCGTTGACCTGCGCGATGGGGATCGCGGACGCCTTGAAGTCGATCAGCGCGCTCGCGGCGATGCCGGCGCCCGCGGTAAGCGCGCCGCGGCGGGTGATGATGTGCACCATCTTCGTTTTCCTCCGTCGCTAGTGAGGCTCAGGGACGGGAGACTTCCGTCTCCTTGGCCGTGATGAACTCCAGCAGAGCGGGATGGCCCGCGCGCGTCTGCTCGATCCCGCGCTTGATCGCCGGGATGATCTCGTCCGGCGCCGTCACGCGCTCGCCGTAGGCGCCGAAGGCGCGCGCCATCGCCGCGTAGTCGCCGGAGATGTCGGTCGCGCGGTACTTCTCGGTGGAGATCGGCATCACCTTCAGCTCGATCGCCATCGAGAAATTGTTGAACAGGATCGACAGGATGGGCAGCCGCTCGCGCACCGCCGTCTCGAAATCCATGCCGGTGAAACCGATCGCCGCGTCGCCCCACACGTTGATGCAGAGCTTGTCCGGATGGGCGAGCTTGGCGCCCAGCGCGAGGCCAAGGCCGTAGCCAAGCTGCGTGGTCTTGCCCCAGCCGATGTAGCTGAGCGGCTCGGTCGGTTGCCAGAATGGCGAGAGCTGGTCGCGTGGGCTGCCGGCGTCATGCGTGATGATCGTATTGGCGACGTCGACGGTGTGCAGCAGGTCCCAGATTACGCGGTACGGCGAGAGTGGGGTCGCGTTCGACGTGAGCTTCGGCATCCACTTCTGGAGCCATTCTTTGCGCACCGACTTTATCTCGGCGGCGACGGCCTTGCTGTCGCGCGCCGACTTGATGTGCGTGCCGAGCGCCTCGAGCAGGTCGTCGATCACCAAGCCGGCGTCGCCGACGAGGCCGAGCTTCGCGGGCACGTCTTTGTTCAGATGGTCAGGATCCAGCGTGGCATGGATGATCGTCTTGCCCTTCGGGATCGCGACGGCAAACGAGCTTTCGGTGAAGCTGCAGCCGATGCCGAGGATAACGTCGGCTTCCCTGAGGAAGTGTGGCACTGTTCTCGGCATCGCGACACCGCCGGACCCGAGTGACAGCGGGTGCGTCTCAGGGAACGCGCTTTTGCCGCCGAGGCTGGTGACGACGGGTGCGGCGAGGAACTCGGCCAGCTTCCTCAGCTGCGGCCAGGCGCGGGCGTAATGAATGCCTTGGCCGGCGTAGATCACCGGCCGTTTCGCGTTCGCCAGCAATTGCGCCGCTTCGCGCACGTGGTCGGGATCGGGGCGCGACCGGGTCGAAAACACCGGCACGTATTCGAAATCGTCCGCGATCTCCTCTTGCATCAGATCGGCGGGGACCTCGACGATGACCGGGCCGCCGCGGCCGTTGCGCAACCGGGTGAACGCGCGCCGCATCACGTTGGGCACTTCGCTCGGAATGACTACCGGCTCGGCCGACTTCGCGACGCTGCGCATGCTGGTGACCGAGGAGAAATTGGGGTCGATATGCGCGAGCCGGCGTGCGTAGCCCATCGGCAGCACCAGCACCGGCACGCTCTCGCCGAAGCACTGGGCGACGCCGCCGAAAGCGTTCTCGGAGCCCGGGCCGTGCTGCATGCAGAAGGCGCCGATCTTACGGCCGGAGGAGAGGCGCGAGATCGCGTCCGCCATATGCAGGCCGATCCGCTCCTGGCGAACCATGACCGGCCGGATATCGATGGCCGCCGCGTATTCGATGAGATGGTTGACCGGGTAACCGCAAAGGATATCGATACCTTCACGCTTCATGATCTCGGCAATTGCGGCGCCGACTTTCATTCGACTGCTCCCGGGGAGTTTCGTTCTGCGCCGTCGAGCCTAGGCGCGGCATTCTCCCCTGGCAACGGGACCCCAGGGAACGAAGCAACGGCGGCGATCCGGCCCATCAGCCAGCACGCGGCCGGACCCGGCGGCGTGTCGATGCGGTGGATCAGGCTCAGCGGATAGTCGCGGCTGCTGCCCTCCAGCAGCGCAAGGCGCACCAAGCGGCCTTCCGCGAGATCGTCGGCGACGGCGTGGAGCGGCATGTTGCCCCAGCCGAGCCCCGCGCGCAGCAGCGCGTGCTTCGCGCCGAGATCCCCGAGCCGCCAGGTGCGCGGCGATAGAACCCCGAAGTCCTGACCTTGCGTGAGGCCGGAGGCGTCGGTGAGCACGAGCTGCGTATGGTCGTGCACCGCCGCGTGACCGAGCGGCGCGGGTTCGTGCGCGAGCGGGTGCGTCGGCGCCGCGACGGCGACAAGGGCGATCGCGCCGACCGCGCGTCGTTCGAGCGATTGCAGCCCCGCGGACAACTGGCTGCTGATGCCCAGCATGCAGGCGCGCTCGTCGACGAGCTGCGCGACGCCGCCGAGCGCCTCGATCCGCAAGCGCAGGGAGACCGTGGGATGGGTTTGGGCGAACGCGTGGAGCAGACCAACGAGGAGTGCGGTCGGATACATCACGTCGACCGCGATCGCGAGCTCGGCCTCCAGTCCGCTCTGCAGGCCGGCGGCGCGGGCGCGGAGCTCCTCGACGAGGAGCGTGACGCGCCGAGCGTCGGCGAACACCGCTTCGCCGGCCTTGGTCAGGATCGGCCGGCGGCGGCCGCGCTCGAACAGCGGCAGGCCGAGCTGCGCTTCGAGGTTTGCGATTGTGTAGCTGACCACCGACTGCGCGCGGTTCAGCTTCCGTGCCGCCCCAGAAAAGCTGCCGGTTTCGACGACGGCGACGAGCACGCGGAGCTGGTCGAGCGTGGGTAGGCCCGGGGATGACATATCGATCAAGTTGATCGCTTGCTTCGAGCGATTCCGGATTTGATCGATATCACGCGCGCACTATGTCCCGCACGTCAAGCCGGGCGCCGAGCGTCCGCCACAGCAGGAGAGTGTCCGATGGCGCCGAAAGTTCTGATCGCGTTCTATTCGCGCACGGGGTCCGTCGAGGCCCTGGCGAAACAGGTGGGCGCAGGTGCGAAGGCCGCGGGGGCCGAAGTGCGGCTGCGGCGCGCGCGCGAGGTCGTCGGACCCGAGGTGATGGCGAAGGCGCCCGGCTGGGCGGAGAATGCGCAGCGCATGAACGCGCTCTACGAAGCGCCGACCGAGGCGGACGCCGAGTGGGCGGATGCCATCATCTTCGGGACGCCGACGCGGTTCGGCGCGGTTTCGTCCGAGCTGAAGGCGTATATCGACGGGCTCGGCGGCTTGTGGTTCCAGGGCAAGCTGACCGGGAAGGCCGGCGCCGCCTTCACATCGACGTCGTCCCTTCACGGCGGCAACGAGTCCACGATCATCTCGCTTTACAACCCGATGGCGCATCTCGGGCTGATCATCGTGCCGCTGGGTTATGTCGACCCGGCGGTGTTCAAGGCGGGAACCCCGTACGGCGCGTCGGCGG
>DATAPS010000038.1:0-17764 GCA_036265085.1 Acetobacteraceae bacterium
CGCCATGCCAGCCATCGCCTCGGCCTCCTTGCGGAGATCTTGCGTGATCTGCATCGAACAGAATTTCGGCCCGCACATCGAGCAGAAATGCGCAACCTTGTGGCCGTCCTTCGGCAGCGTCTCGTCGTGGAACTTGCGCGCCGTATCGGGATCGAGCGCAAGGTTGAACTGGTCCTCCCAACGGAAGTCGAAGCGCGCTTGGCTCACGGCGTCATCGCGAATCTGCGCGGCGGGATGGCCCTTGGCGAGATCGGCCGCATGCGCCGCTATGCGGTAGGTGATGACGCCGGTCTTGACGTCCTCACGGTCAGGCAGGCCCAGATGTTCCTTCGGCGTGACGTAGCAGAGCATGGCCGTGCCGAACCAGCCGATCATCGCGGCGCCGATCCCCGACGTGATGTGGTCGTAGCCAGGCGCCACGTCGGTGGTGAGCGGGCCGAGCGTATAGAAGGGCGCCTCGTGGCAGTGCTTCAGCTGCTTTTCCATGTTGGCCTTGATCTTGTGCATCGGCACGTGGCCGGGGCCTTCGATCATCACCTGCACGCCGTGCTTCCAGGCCACTTTCGTGAGCTCGCCCAGGGTCTCCAGCTCGGCGAACTGGGCGGCGTCGTTGGCGTCCGCGATCGAGCCGGGGCGCAATCCGTCGCCGAGCGAGAAACTCACGTCGTAGCGCTGCATGATGTCGCAGATCTCGTCGAAGCGCTCGTAGAGGAAGCTCTCGCGGTGATGCGCGAGGCACCAGCGCGCCATGATCGAGCCGCCCCGCGAGACGATGCCGGTGACCCGTTTGGCGGTCAGCGGCACGTAGCCGAGCCGCACGCCGGCATGGATGGTGAAGTAGTCGACGCCCTGCTCGGCCTGCTCGATCAGCGTGTCCTTGAACACCTCCCAATCCAGCTTGTCCGGGTCGCCGCCGACTTTTTCGAGCGCCTGGTAGATCGGCACCGTGCCGATCGGCACCGGCGAGTTGCGCAGGATCCAGCCGCGGATGTTGTGGATGTTCCGCCCTGTGGAGAGGTCCATCACCGTGTCGGCGCCCCAGCGGATCGCCCAAACCAGTTTCTCGACCTCTTCGGCGGCGGAGGACGTCACCGCGGAGTTGCCGATATTGGCGTTGATCTTCACCAGGAAATTGCGGCCGATGATGGTCGGCTCGAGTTCGGAATGGTTGATGTTGGCGGGGATGATCGCGCGACCCGCCGCGATCTCGGCGCGCACGAATTCGGGCGTGATGAAGGCGGGGACCGACGCGCCGAAATCCTCGCCGTCCGCGCGCCGCTCGTCGGCGCCCGCGAGCTTCTGCGCGCGGCCGAGATTCTCGCGATGCGCGACGTAGACCATCTCCTCGGTCACGATCCCGGCGCGGGCGAATTCGAGCTGGGTGACGCGCTGGCCGCGTGCACCCGCGCGGACGGCGTGGGGCGCGGGGCATTCCGGAACGAGTCGGTCCGCCGGCGCGAAGCCGTTGTCCTCCGGCTTCACCGCGCGGGCCGCGACCGGCGCGTAGCCGCGTGCCGCGATCCAGCCGTCGCGCACCGGCGGGAGCCCCTCTTCCAACCGGATCGGCACGGACGGATCGGTGTAGGGACCGGACGTGTCGTACGTTCGGAACGGCTCCTCGCGGGCAGAGGGATCCAGCTCGATCTCGCGGAACGGCACGCGCAGGTCGGGGCGGCCTTCGGGGCTCGTGTAGATCTTGCGCGACCCGACGATCGGGCCGGTGGTCACCGCGGCGGGCTTGGCTTGCACGTTCATTGCGCGTCCTCTCTCCATGCGGTCTGCCGGAGGAAACGCGGCGTGCGATCGATGCGCGTCCCGTCCCTACGCCGGCATGAACCGGATCAGGTTCTCAGGGTCATCGCGGCGCCGCGGCGCGGCTCAGCGATATCTCAGCCCTTTGCCAGGGCACCCCTCGGATAATCCGCACGCTCCGCCCAAGCTGAGCCGGTGTCAACCGAAGACCCCGCGAGCTGTCACGGCGATGTCATGCTGCATTGCAGCAATTTCGCCCTTGCGCGGAGGTGGTAGCGCGCCCATCCTCATCATCGGTTGGGGAGGGCGTCCGTTCCCGAGCAATGGAGCGGATCATGGACGCACCTTACGACACGACGACCGGCTACCCGCATACGATCACGATGGCGGGCACCGGATTTGGCCGGATCGGCCGCTGGCTCAGCGAGCGGCGGCGGATCGGCCGCACGATGGCCGAACTGCAGCGCTACACCGACCGCGAACTCGCCGATATGGGCTTGGCGCGGAGCGATATCCCGCTGGTGGCGCGCGGCCTGTTGCAGCGCGACTGAACGATCGGGCGGCCCGGACTCAACCGGGCCGCCGATCGTCCGCGCAAAGCACCGCCTTCGTTCCGGTTCGCGCGAGATACGCGTCCAACGTATTCTCGAGCAGGCAGGCGATCGTCATCGGTCCCACCCCGCCCGGCACCGGAGTGATCGCCGCGGCGATGGGCCCCACCGCAGCGTAATCGACATCGCCGACCAGCCGCGCCTTCCCGTCCGGATCGGCGACGCGATTGATGCCGACATCGATCACGATCGCGCCTTGCCGAACATGCGCGGCGCCGATCATCCGGGGCCGGCCAACCGCGGCGACGACGATGTCGCCCGCGCGGCACACCGCGGGCAGGTCGCGGGTGCGGGAATGGGCGACGGTGACCGTGCAGCTCTCCCGCAGGAGCAGCTGCGCCATCGGCTTGCCGACGATGTTCGACCGCCCGACCACCACCGCATGGAGGCCCGCGAGCGGCCGGCCGAGACTGCGCAGGAGATGCATGCAGCCGCGTGGGGTGCAGGGCACCAATGCCGGCTGACCGGTCGCGAGACGGCCGACATTGAGCGGATGGAAGCCGTCTACGTCCTTCGCCGGATCGACCGCGGTGAGCACGGGCGTCGAATCGATCGCCGGTGGCAGCGGGAGCTGCACGAGGATGCCGTCGACCGCATCGTCGCGGTTGAGCTGCTCGACAAGCGCGAGCAGCGCGCCCTCGCTCGTGTCGGCAGGAAGCAGATGCTCGAATGAGCGCATCCCGGCCGCCACCGTCGCTCGCTCCTTGCTGCGGACATAAATTTTCGAGGCCGGATCGTCCCCGACCAGCACCACCGCCAGGCCCGGTGGACGTTCCCCCTGCACGGTCAGCACGGCCACCCGCGCGGCAAGCTCGCCGCGCAACCGCGCCGCCAACGACTTGCCGTCGAGGATCATTGCCCCTTTCGCCA
Organism: Acetobacteraceae bacterium; assembly: GCA_036265085.1. Lineage (GTDB taxonomy): Bacteria > Pseudomonadota > Alphaproteobacteria > Acetobacterales > Acetobacteraceae > DATAPS01. Next base: position 3,234 of record DATAPS010000038.1, read on the forward strand.
TCCGGAGCCTCCGCCTAGTTCTGTGCCCTCGACGGAGTGATCCAGCCGCATGCCGAACGACATCACCGCATCCGACGCTCCTGCGCAACACGCGCGCCGCTTTCGAGGACGGCGCGAGGATGCGCGGTTCCTCACCGGCGCCGGTCGGTACAGTTCGGATGTCGATATGGCGGGGCAGCTGCACGCCGTATTCGTCCGGTCGCCGCACGCCCATGCCCGCATCCGGGCGATCTCGACCGAGGCGGCCGCCGCCGCACCGGGCGTCGCGGCCATCCTGACCGGCGACGACACCGCCGCGCTGCAGACGTTGCTACCGCACCTGCCGTTCGCGGGACGCGGCGGCTCCAAGCTGATCGCGCCGGAACGGCCGCCGCTTGCGCGCGGCGCCGTGCGCTATGCCGGCGAGGAGGTGGCGGTGGTGATCGCCGCCACGCGAGCCGAGGCAGCGGACGCGGCGGAGCGCGTCGAGGTCGAATATGAGGAGCTCGATCCGGTCGTCGGCGTCGATGCAGCGATCGCGCCCGGCGCGCCGCAGTTGCACGCGACGATCCCCGGCAATGTCTGTTTCGAGTTCGAATATGGCGACGCCCAGGCGACCGCCGCCGCGATCGATGCGGCTCCGCACGTCGTCGGGCTCGCCGTCGACAGTCCGCGTGTCGCGCCGAACCCGATGGAGCCGCGTGCGGTGCTCGCGTGGTGGGAAGCCGATCGCGGCGCCTATGCGATACGGTGCAGCAACCAGGGCGTCAACGAGATGTCGGGCGGCCTCGGCCGCATCCTGAGCGTCGATCCCGCCGATATCCGCGTGCAGATGGTGGATGTGGGCGGCGGCTTCGGGCAGCGCGGCGCGCCATACGCCGAGTACGCCGTGCTGCTGTTCGCGGCGAAGCGGCTCGGGCGGCCGGTGAAGTGGGTGTCGACGCGCTCGGACGATTTCCTGGTCGACTGCCACGGGCGCGGCATCAAGCTCTCGGGCGAGCTCGCGCTCGACAATGACGGCAATTTCCTCGCGCTGCGCACGCGCTGGCTGTGCGATCAGGGCGCGTATCTGACCGGCGGCGGCACGCTGACCAACTGCCTCAACGGTCAGCTCATGGCCGCCGGTGCTTACCGCACGAGGCATATGCATGGCGAGCACCGGCTGGTCATGACCAATGCAGTGCCCGTGAACGCCTATCGCGGTGCCGCGCGGCCCGAGAGCGCCTATTTTGTCGAGCGCCTTGTGGACGAGGCAGCGGCGCGGCTCGGGATCGATCCGATGGAATTGCGCCGACGCAACGTCCTCGATGCGACCCAGATGCCGTATCGGACACCGACCGGGAGCGTGTTCGACAGCGGCGATTTCCCCAACCTGCTGGCGATCGCCGCTCGCGCGTCGGACTGGGACGGCTTCCCGGCCCGGCGCGACGAAGCCGCCGAGCGCGGCCGGCTGCGCGGCATCGGCTGCGCGGTGTTCCTCGAACCCGCCGGCGGCGGTGCGGCGCCGAAGGATCAAGTCGCCATCCGCTTCACGCCGAACGCCCGGCTGCACATGTTCATTCCGCCCACCTCCAGTGGCCAGGGGCACGAAACGGTGTTCGCCGAGCTGATCGGCGACTGGCTCGGCATCGACCCCGACGCGATCGACCTGCGCGCGGGTGACCCGGACGGGCCGCGGCTGATCGGCGGCGGCGCGTTCGGCTCGCGCTCGACCATGGTGCAGGGCAGCGTGCTGAAGGTCACGACCGACAAGATCATCCGCAAGGGTCTGCGCCTCGCCTCCAATATGCTCGAGGCGGCGGAGGCGGATATCGGCTTCGACGGCGGCCGCTACACGGTGCGCGGCACCGACCGGTCGGTGACGATGATGGAGGTGGTCCGCCGGCACGGCGACGCCTCACCGCATCCGCTCGACACGCAGGGCGAGCTGACGGTCCCGCGCGCCTTCCCCAGCGGCGCACATGTGGCGGAGCTGGAGGTCGATCCGGAGACCGTGAGCGTTGCTGTCGTCTCCTACGTCGCTGCGGACGACGCCGGGCGCGTGATCAACCACACGCTCGCACAGGGGCAGGTGCAGGGCGGCGTCGTGCAGGGCGCCGGGCAGGTGTTCGGCGAGCGATGTCTCTATGACCCGGCGAGCGGCCAGCTCGTGACCGGAAGCTTCATGGACTACGTGATGCCGCGCGCCGGGCTGATGCCGGGGGTCGAGGTGATCGACGCATCGGTGCGGACCCCGAACAACGTGCTGGGCGCAAAGGGCGTCGGGGAGTCAGGCACCGTCGGTGCCGCGCCGACGCTGGTCAACGCCCTGATGAGCGCACTTCGCCCGGCGGGCGTCGTTGCGTTCGACATGCCGGCGACGCCCGATCGGGTCTGGGCTGCGCTCCAGCGGTGAGCGCCGCGTTCGACGACAACCTCCTCCTGTTCGGAACCGCCGAGCCCCCGGCGGCGCGAGTCGCTCTGACTGCGGGCGATCTCGTTGCTGAGCTGGTCGACGGTGCGCTGCGGCGTGTGCGATGGCGCGGCGTCGAGTTGATCCGCGGCCTCGAGTGCCTCGTCCGCGACGCGGAGTGGAAGACCGAGACGTTTGCGGATGTGAGGGAGACGCTGCCTGCGGATGAACATTCATTCGCGTGCGAGCGTAGCTTCACCACGATGGCGGGCGCGCTCGGCGGGACCGTGTCCTTCACCGGCGCGGCAGACGGAACGCTGACGGCGCGCATGCGCATGCAGGTCTTGCGCGACGTCGTCGTCAATCGCGTCGGGTTCGTCATTTTGCATCCGGCGCACAGACTCGCCGGCGCGCCCCTGCACGTCGTGCACACCGACCGCAGCACGGAGGCGTCTCGGTTCCCGGAGCTGGTGACGCCCGCACAACCCGCGAAAGACATCGCCGGGCTAAGCTATTCGACCGGGGGCGCGGTGGCGCGCATCGCGTTCGAGGGTGACACCTTCGAGATGGAGGACCAGCGAAACTGGACCGACGCCTCCTTCAAGACTTATTCGCGGCCGCTCCATCTTCCGCGGCCCTATCGTCTCGTGGCCGGCACGACTGTCGAGCAGGTGGTTCGCGTCACTTTCAGCGGGACGGTCGCAGTTGAGGCATCGGGCGGCGGCAACAGCACGTGCCGCGTTACCGGCTCCCGGCGCGCTTTCCCGGAAGTCGCTCTCGCGGTCACTCATGAATGGCTCCCCGCGCCGGCGCAGGCGGAACTGCTGGCAGCCGCGGACGTGCGCCGTGTCCAGGTTCGCATCCCCGCCGAGATCGGCGACGGCGAGCTACGCGCGATCGCCGAGTGGGTCGACAGCCGCGGCGCGGCGGTCGATCTCGAGATCCTGCTCGCGGATGACGCATATCACGCCCTGGAACAAATCGCCGCTGTCGAACGCCGGTGCGGTGCGATGAACCTTGTACCGGAGCACGTGATCGGGCTGCCCCGCGCGTACCTTCTGAGCCACCAGCCGGAGGGACCTTGGCCGGACGGAATCCAGCCGGACGCAGTCGCCGCCGCGCTCTCCAAGGCATTCACGGAATCCCGGATCGGCGGCGGCATGCTGACCAACTTCACCGAGTTCAACCGCCGTCCGCCGATGGCGGACGGCTGCGACTACGTAACCCATGGAACGAGCGCGGTCGTGCACGCAGCCGACGACCGTTCCGTGATGGAGACGCTGGAGGCACTGCCTCAGGTTTTCGCGACGGCATCGGCGCTCGCTGGCGGCTGCAGCTATCGCCTCGGGCTTGCCGCGATCGGAATGCGGACGAACCCGTACGGGTCTGCCTGCGCCGAGAATCCCGAGCAGGTCCGCCGTCCGATGGCCCATGCCGATCCGCGCCAGCGCGGCTTGTTCGCCGCCGCGTTCGCGGTTGGCATCCTCGCCGCCGCGCAACACGGCGGAATCGAATCGCTCGCGCTCGCCGCGCCGACCGGTCCGTTCGGCATTGTGCATCGCGCGGAAGCGTGGCCGCAGCCCGTCTTCGATGTGGACCCCTCGCATCGCGTGTTCCCGCTGTTCCACGTCGTGCACGCCGCCCTGAGAGGCAAGCGCGCGCCGGCGCTCGACGTTGCCGGCCTGCCGGCCGACGTGACCGGGCTCGGCTACGTCACGCGCAGCAAGCCGTTCCTGATCGTCGCGAACACGTCCGACGAGCGGCGCCGGATTAGATTTCCGGATGCGATGCGCGTCCGGGTCCTGGACGTGGAGTCGTTCGCGGCGGCGGCGGCGGATCCGCGCTGGCTCGAGAGATCCGCAGCCGTGACATCCCGCGACGTCGAAATCGGCCCCTACGCAACGATGTTCGCGGAGCTCGCCGCGAACGGCTGACGCGAACGTCAGAACCGCAGCGCCGCGCCGATCACGCCGCCGACGCAGAGCACGAGAATGGGATGCATCTCCGTCGCGGTCAGAACGGCCGTCGACGCGATGGTCAGGAGCACCGGCGCGATCCCCTGCTCCGTACCACGCATGATCGCGATGCCGCTCGCGAATATCAGTCCGACCGCGAGCGGCGCGAGACCCCGTTCGGCCGTCTCCCGCCAACGCGCATCGCGATACCGGTGCCACGCTCGCGTGACGAGATGGAGCAGCAGACAGGACGGGAAATACATCGCGACCGTCGCAACCAGCGCGCCGACCAGCCCCGCCGCCTTCTGGCCGACCAGCGTGACGATCAGCGAGCCTGGCCCGGGCGCCAGGCGCGACAGCGCGAACAGTTCCAGGAACTCGCGGTCGGTCATCCAATGCCGTACCGCGACAGCCGAGTGCTGCATCGCGGGAATCACTGCGTTGCCGCCGCCAAAAGCCACCAGCGAGAGGCTGCCGAACAACCCGACCAGGGCGAGCAGGGCTCCCGTCATCGCCGCGTCCACACGGCGACCGCGAAACTGAGCGGCAGAAGGACCACGACGCTGGCAAGAAAGTTTGTTCCGAAACCGCCGATCGCAACCGTCGCAGCGAGCGCGATCCCCGCCGCATAGGTGGAGCGGACGCCGCGCCGCGCCATCCTGATCCCGGTCGCGAGATTGAGCCCGACGGCCGCCGCGCCCACGCCCGCCATCCCGGAGCTCACGACGGGATAGGTGCTGAGCTCCGCCACAGCCGCACCCATCGCGATCACCAGTGCCATCGGCGCGCCGATCATGCCGAGCAACGCCGCCAGCGCGCCCGCGCCGCCGCGCAGCGTCGTGCCGATGAACACCGAGAGGTTCACCGAGTTCGGTCCCGGCGCGATCTGGCAGAGCGCCAGTCCCGAAAGGAATTGCTGATCCGGCATCCAGCCGCGGCGTTGCACAACCTCCCGGCGGATCCAGCCCGAGAGGCCGCCGCCGAAGCTCTGCATCGCGATGACGAAGAAGACAAAGGTTATCTGGGCGAGGGATGGCGGGGGAGCGTGTTCTCTCTGCATCTGCCCATTACAGAGTTGCTGGAACGCGATGGCCAGCGCCTATCTTGTGACATACATGCCCGAACCGATCCCGCGCGCGGCCTGACTGCTCGGCGCAGCCCGCTTCGCTCCCGGCATCCGGCAAACCGCGGTGTCGATGGATTTCGCGCCCTACGTCCACGTGCTGAACTGGAGCGCGAGCGATCGGCGCAACGACCGCTACAAGACGGAGATCGGGAGTGCCGCATTCACCACAGATTTGACGGCGGCCAGTAATGCGTTCAGCAGCGCCTGGATCTGTGCCAGAACCTCGTTTGCGAAGCGCACGATGACCGATGCCGCCGCATCCACCTGCGCTTCCAGCTCGTCGGCCGCGTCCTGCGCGCTATAGGTGCCGTCTGCCCGGCGCGCACCGATCACCACCAAGTTCTGCGCGAGCATCGCCATGGTGGGGATCACGTCCCTTTCGACGTCCCCGACGACGCCCGCGAACGAAACGCGCGCCTGGGTGGAGAGCGCGTCGAAGATGGTATTCGCTGCACTTGCGGCGTGAAACGCGGACATCGGCCAGCTCCCTCGAAAGAACGGTGGCGCTACTTCCCCGCCGCCGATTTCAGATCCTGCTCGGCGCCCGCCAGTTCGTCGAGCGACACCAGGACCGCTTTCACGAAGGGCGATGAGCGCGCGGCCGAGGCGAGGTCGATCGTCGCTGACGGCGTCGCGTGCACCGACGCGACGATGCTCGCCACGCTCTCCGAGCCGAACAGGTCGATGCAGGACGCCGTGGCGGGGATAGACGCGCAGCGCCGCTCGTCGTCCTTGCGCAGGTTCTCGATTTGCTTCGACGCGATCCGCGCCAGCACCGCAATGCAGGACCCGCCGCCGCTCGCGTTGGACGCGGCGCTGCCGACTGCAGCTGCATCGAACGACGAAATGCCGGTGTGCACCCGCGCGAACATCACCTGCATCTGCGCGCAATCGACCCCGTTCGGCTGATCCTCGGCGCGCAACTCGATCGCTCCAAGCTTTGCGAGCAAGTCGCTGTATGTGGACGCGCTGCTGGCATAGGTGCCGGCCGCAGTATTTGCTGTCCGCTGCCGTTCGGCAACGAATTTCAGGAAATCGCTGCGCAGCGCGTGCGCGCCGCTATCGATCGCCTCGTCGTAAGGCGGCACGATCTCAGCCGTGCAACCCGCAAGACCGCACAGCAAGATGCACCCGAGCCAGAGACGAATGGTGCGGTGCAGCATCAATGGCGCTTCCCACGAGTTGTAGGGATAATATTCCGCCTTCGGGAACCGGTCAAGTCGGCTTCGGTCGCGGTCCGATCTCGGCAAATCGCAGAAATCCGTCGGCGGACGATTGAGTCCGACAGTATTCGCGAATGCCACCCGGCAGCCGCGCGCCGATGCTTCGGCGCGGCAGTCTCCGTGATCAATTGCTAAAGCGCACCGATTCGACGATTCTGCGTATCGTGTCGTCGATCGGGACGGTTCCCTGCGTATCGATAACGACCGACTTTCGCCCGTTGCTGAGCACCGCCCAGAGACAATCGCCGGCCGCCGAATGCACGCCGCTTGTGTCGGAAATGCCGCAAGAGACGACAGCCTCCAGGCCGTGCCACCCGTCTCCCGCGATGTGCTTCGCCGGCTGGCCGGCGAACCGCCCCGCCATCCATCCATTCGGTCCGTTCTGGAACCCGGCCTTATCGGTGGCGATCCGATCCAGCCCGCCGGCGAAGGCCTGCAGCGCGACCGTGTAGTGGTCGGCACTCTGTTGTCGGTCCTTCGAGACGGCGACGCAGGCCCGGCTGTCGTGGCAGCCCGCACGCGCCGCCCAACCAGCCGGATAGGCGAACGCGAAGTCCAGCTTGGGATCGCGGAACGTGCGCCATCCCCCATCGGCCGCACTCTGCGCGATGGCGGCCCCGCGGCCGCCCGCCGACACGAGGATGGCTAGAATTTGTACGAGAGCGGCGAGACGCCGCCCGTGCCGGTTCAGTATCATGACGACCTGCTCCATGATCCACGCCGCCGTCCCGTCGCAAGACCGGAGAGATCGCCCGAATCCCAGACAACAGGAGGTCGCCGTGCCGATTGATGCCCTGAGGCTCGTCCAGATCGTTGCGTCCAAACCCCTGCCCATCTACACGGAGGGCATCGGTCGGTCCGGTGCCCTGCTGGACCAGCGCGGCATCAACACGCCCTTGCGGGTCGCGCATTTCTTCGCGCAGGCGCTGCTCGAAACAGGCGGCTTCACGCTGCGTCGGGAAAGCATGGACTACTCGGCCCCACGGTTGCTGGAGATCTTCGGGGTCCATCGGCACTCCGCGGCGATCACCCCGGACGAAGCCAATGACCTCGCCCATGACGAGAAACGGATCGCCGAACGCGTCTACGGACTTGGCAACCCGCACAAGGCCCGCGAGCTCGGTAACACGGAGCCCGGCGACGGGTTCCTCTATCGCGGCAATGGCGTGCTGCAGATGACCGGCCGCGGCGCGCATCGGAGCGTCGGCGCAGCTTGCGGCGTCGATTTCGAGAGCCGCCCCGACCTCGCGACCGACCCCGAACATGTGCTCAAGCCCGCGGTGCAGGAGTGGACGGACAAAGGCCTGAACGCCTTTGCCGACAAGGACGATATCCGCACCATCACGCTGCGTATCAACGGGGGCCTCAACGGCTTCGACGATCGCCAAGCGTTGCTGGTCAAACTGAAGAAGGTCCTGGTGGAGTCGGGAGACCTGCCCGCAGGGGCGGAGCTGGGCAGCCCGAACGACGACGTCAAAGCGCTCCAGTCCAATCTCAACACGCTCGGCGCGAACCCGCGGCTCGTGGAAGATGGCGTCCCCGGCCCGGGGACGACGGCAGCAGTTCGCGCGTTTCAGTCGGCTGCCGGTCTGCCCGTCGACGGCGTCGCCGGCCCCGTGACACTGGCTGCGATCAAGCTGCGGATCGACGCCAAGCACTGATCGCGCCGTCCGCTTCCGGTAGCGGCCGCGGGAGCCGGCAGGCCGCCGCCGCGGGCTGGCGGGGTCCATCTGGCCCAGCGAAAGGAGCCCCCGTAACGTGGCCCCGATGAGACCCGCTCGGCGCGGGTCAGGGAGGACACAAATATGCTCGGCAGGCTCGCACCAACGACACTCGCCGCCATGCTCATCGTCGGCACCGCCGCGTCCGCCGGCGCCGCCGACCTCGTGTTCGGCCGCGCCACCGAGCAGTCCTCGCTCGACCCACACTTCTCGCAAACCGGCAACAACAACGCGACCGCCGACGCGATGTTCGAGAATCTCGTCGCGTTCGATGCGCATCTGCAGCTCCATCCCAGCCTCGCGGTCTCCTGGAAGCTGCTCGATCCGACGGATTGGGAGATCAAGCTCCGGCCCAACGTCCGCTTCCAGGATGGCACGCCGCTGACCGGCGCCGATATCGCGTACTCGCTCGAGCGCGTCCGCCACATCCCGCGCAGCCCGGCGCCCTGGACGCACGCCGTCACCGCCGTCGCCGGGGTCGACGTCGTCGATCCGCTCACGCTGCACATCCGTACCAACGGACCGACACCGCTGCTGATGCAGCAGATCGGGCTGATCTACATCCTGCCCGCGAAGCTCGGGCCGGATGTCGGAAACGACGATTTCAACAGCGGCCGCGCGGCGATCGGCACGGGACCCTACCGCTTCAAGTCCTACACCCCGAACGACCGGCTCGAGTTCGACGCCAACCGTGACTGGTGGGGTGGCAAGCCCGCTTTCGACCATGTCACGCTGCGCTTCATCCCCAACGCCGCCGCGCGCTCCGCGGCGTTGCTGTCCGGCCAGGTTGATCTGATCGACAGCGTCTCGCCCTCCGACGGCGCCCAACTCGTGCATGCCCGCGACATCACCGTCTACAGCAGCGCGACCAACCGCATCATCTATCTCGCCCTCGACGCCACGCGCGACCCGACGCCCTTCGTCACGGGTGCGGACGGGAAGCCGCTCACCCCGAACCCGCTGAAGGATCTGCGCGTACGGCAGGCGCTCTCCGCGATGATCAACCGCGAAGCGCTCGCCACGCGCATCATGAGCGGTGCCGCCGTTCCCGCCGGGCAGATCGTGCCGGAAGGGGAGGGCGGCTACGCGCCCGACCTCACGCCCACGCCGTTCGACCCTCAGCGCGCCAAGACGCTGCTGAGCGAGGTGGGTCTCGCCAGCGGGTTCGGCCTGACGATCCAGACCTCGTCGGACCGCTATCCCAACGACTCGCAGGTCGCCCAGGCGGTCGGGCAGATGTTCGCTCGCGGCGGCCTGCGCGTCGCGGTCGACGCGCAGCCCTATAGCGTGTTCGCCCCCGCCGCGACCGCGCGCAAATACAGCGTGTTCCTGTTCGGCTGGAGCAGCGGCAGCGGCGATTCCTCCGAGGCGCTGCGCAGCGTCCTCGCGACCTACGACCCGGAGAATGGCCTCGGCGCGCTCAACCGCGTCCGCTACTCCAATCCCGCCTTCGACAAGACGCTCGCCCAAGCCGTCGCCGAGTTCGACGAAACCAAGCGCAACGGCCTGCTCGCCGACGCCACCCGCATCGCCATGCACGACGTCGCGCTCATTCCGCTCTACTGGCAGAAGGCGATCTGGGCCGCGCGCCCCGGCGTGCGCTTCGAGGCGAACGAGAGCGAGGATAGTTCCGTCACCTATGCGCACGCGAACCACTGAGCGACATGCCCCGCACCGAATACGTCACCGCCCGCGACGGCGTCCGTCTCGCGACCGACATCCATCTCCCGGATGGCGCCGGCCCGTACCCCGTCATTCTCGAGCGCACGCCCTATGGCCGCAACGAAACCAGCCGCAGCGAAGTCACGGCGGCGAACCCGAAGCCGGCTCCGCGCGACGGGCTCGCCGCCCACTTCACCGCGCAGGGCTACGCGGTGGTCTATCAGGACTGCCGCGGCAGGTACGGATCCGAAGGAAGGTTCGTGAAATACCTCTCCGACGGTGAGGACGGGTTCGACACCTGCGCATGGTTGGTGCAGCAGCCCTGGTGCGACGGCCGTGTCTGCACGATGGGCCTCAGCTACGCCGCCCACACGCAAGCGGCGCTCGGCTGCCTCGATCCGCCCGGCTTGGTCGCGCAGGTGCTGGACAGTGGCGGCTTCTGCAATTCCTGGCAGGGCGGCATCCGCCAGTTCGGCGCGTTCGAGCTGAAACAGGCGACCTGGGCCTATAAGAATGCGCTCGTCTCGCCGGAGGCGGAAGCGGACCCGGTGCTGCACGCCGCGCTCGCTGCCGAGAACATTCGCGACTGGTTCACGCGGATGCCCTGGCGGGCCGGCCATTCGCCGGTGCGCCACCATCCCGATTACGAAGCCTATTTGCTGGAGCAGTGGTCGCACGGGCCATTCGACGCGTTCTGGCAGCAGCTCGGCATCTTCACCGCCGGCTGGCACGACCGCTACAGCCGCGCCGCCTGCGTCCACATGTCGTCCTGGTTCGACCCTTATCCGCTCACCGCGACCGGCAACTACATCGGCCTCAAGCGCGCCGGCCGCGGCCCGCAGCGGCTCGTCCTCGGCCCTTGGACGCACGGGGCACGCAGCGAGCGCCTGTTCGGAGATGTCGATTTCGGCCCGGCCGCGGTCATCGATTCCTGGGCCGGCGACTGGCGCACCTACCGCCTGCGCTTCTTCGACAGCGTCATCTGGGGCGTTCCCGACAACGAGCCGGCCGTCCGCATCTTCGTCATGGGCGGCGGCTCCGGGCGGCGCACCGCCGAGGGGCATCTCGATCACGGCGGCCGCTGGATCACCGCATCCGACTGGCCCGTCCCCGAGAGCACGTCCACCGCCTACTACCTCCACACCGACGGTTCGCTGGGCCCCGAACCGCCGGCGGCCGGCGGCTCGCCCTTGACGTTCGACTACGACCCGCGCCGTCCCGTCCCGACGATCGGCGGCAATCTCACCAGCCTCGATCCGGTCGCGACCGGCGGCAGCTTCGACCAGGTCGAGGGCCCGGACTTCTTCGGCTGCGCGCCGCCGTATCTGACGCTCGCCTCCCGCCCCGACGTGCTCGCATTCCAGACGCCGCCGCTGGCCGAGGCGCTGATGATCGTCGGGCCGATCGAGGCCGAGCTGTTCGTCGCGACCGACGGGCCGGACACCGACTTCACCGCCAAGCTGATCGACGTCCATCCGGCGAGCGCCGATTACCCGCGCGGCTACGGGATGATCCTCACCGACGGCATCGTCCGCCTCCGTTACGCGGAGGATCCGGCGAACCCGCGAATGCGGACACCCGGCGAGATCACCCGCATTCGCGTAACGTTGTTCCCGACGGCCAATCTGTTCCCGCCCGGCCACCGCGTCCGGCTGGATATCTCGTCCAGCAATTTCCCGAAATTCGACGTCAACCCGAACACCGGCGAGCCGGAGGGCCGGTCGCGACGGACGCGGATCGCGGCGAATTCGGTGTTCGCGGACGCGGCCCGGGCAAGCCACGTTCGCTTGCCGATCTATCGCTGAGACGTCTCCCTTCCCACGTCATCGCGAGGAGCGAAGCCACTCGCGATGACGCCGATGCGCTCAGGCAAGGTCGAATACATCGAAGGGCTCCGCGGCCTCGCGGCGATGCAGGTCGTGGCGTTGCATTTCGTCACCGCGTTCGCGCCGATCGCCGCGGACCACGCCTGGGCGCCGTTGCGGGTGCTGTGGGACGGACATACCGCGGTCTACGTGTTCTTCGTCATCAGCGGCGCGGTGCTGACACCATCGCTCGCCCGCCCAAATCCGTTCCTCGGCAAGCTCGCCAAGCGCATCGTTCGCCTCGCCGTCCCGGTTGCCGCCGCCGCCGCGTTCGCCTTCCTGCTCATCGCCCTGCTGCCGGACGCGCATCGCGCGGCGTCGGCCATCTCGGGCTCGGCCTGGCTCGCGATGGACTCCAGCGGCGCACCCACTTTCGCGCATCTCGCCCGCGAGATCGGCCTCGATTCCCTGCTGCTCGGCTACAGCGACTCCACGCTGCTCGCCCCCCTGGCCCCTGCGCTGCCGCCGATGCAGGACTCGCTCGATGCGCCGTTCTGGTCGCTGCACCTGGAGCTCTACGGCTCGCTGCTGATCCTGGTGCTCGTGACGCTGCGCGCGCGATCCACGTGGCTGCACCGCGCCGCCGCCGCCGCCGCGGCGCTCGCGTTCGGTACGCACCCGATGTTCCTGTTCGTGTTGGGCCATCTCGCCGCGCCGCTGCTTGGCCGGCGCCCCGCTTTCCGGTTCGGCGCCATGCTCCTCGTCCTCGGCCTCGCCATGAGTGCAACGAAGGATTGGGGGCTCTTGGAGACGATTCGAGTTGGGTTCGCGCGGACCGAACTCGCCTCGGCCCCGAATTTGTATCAGTTCCAGAGCCAACTCGCGGCCGTCGCCCTCACGCTCGGCGTGCTGACCTGCCCGCTGGTTTGGCCGGTTCTGGAGAGCGCGCCGTTCCGGCGTCTCGGACGGCTCTCGTTCAGCGTCTACCTCGTGCACTTCCCGATCCTGTTCACGCTCGTCTGCGCGGCATTCGCCAGCCTCTCGGGCGTGCTGCCCTACGCGGCGCTGGTGCTTGCCGCACTCGCGCTCTTCCTCGCGCTGACGTTGATCGCAGCGAGCGCTTTCGAGCGCTGGATCGACCGCCCGGCGATCGCGCTCAGCCGCCGTCTCCCGCGCGCGTCGCGTCCGGCTCAGCGGCGAAGCCATCGCAAGGAGGCGTAGGCGCCCACCCAGGAGCCCGCCGCGGCGAACACGACGTAGACCGCGTTGCTCGTGTAGCTGATCACCGCGAAAGAGGAGACGACGTACCAGGCCGCGCTCCAGTTCGCCGCCGATGCCGGCCGCCGCGCCGCGACCGCGGCGGCGAACATGACGTAGAGCGCGTCCGTCACGGCGGTGGCCGCGACCACGCCGATGGCAATGAGGGGATCGATGACGAGGTTCATGCGGGGCGCTCCGTTCTGCCGCCGCATCCTGCGGCCTCCAGCGCCGCCAAATCCACGGCGACGGAGGTCTTGCAATCGACCCGCCTTAGATATATCTGAATTATCGATGCATCGAAACTGCATCGCTAAGGAGAACACATGAGACACAGACATTCAGACCATCATCACGGCCAGGAGCACGGCCGGCGCTTCGCCCGGGGCATGTTCCACGACGACAGCCCCAGCCGCGAACACGCCGAGGGGCATGGCCGGCACCGGCATGGCGGACGGCGCTCCGGCCGGCTGTTCGATCACGGCGAGTTGCGGCTGGTCGTATTGTCGCTGATCGCCGAGCAGCCCCGGCACGGCTACGAAATCATCAAGGAAATCGAGGACCGCGTCGCCGGCACCTACAGCCCGAGCCCCGGCGTGATCTATCCGACGCTGACCATGCTCGAAGAGCTCGGGCACGCGACAGTGGCGGAGGCCGCCGGCAAGAAGCTCTACGCCATCACGCCGGAAGGCGGCGCCTGGCTCGACGCGAACCGGACCGCCGTCGACAGCGCGCTGCAGCGCATGCGCTCGGTCAGCGCGGCGAACGCCGGCGGGCCGGCGCCGGGAATCATCCGCGCGACCGAGAACCTGAAGTTGGCCTTGCGCCTGCGTCAGGGCCGCGGCCCGCTCACCGAGGATCAGGTGAGGACGATCACCGAAGCGCTGGATGCTGCCGCGATCACGATCGAGCGCAGCTAGAGCACTACGACGCGCGACCACTGCGACGCGCGTGTTCGAGCGCATGATGCCGCGCCTCTCCGCGCGATGCGCGGAAAGGGTGCCGTCAGCGATCGGGAGCCGAACGACGGCGTTGGGCGCTAACACGCCCGGAGCGGCGGCCCGTGGCTCGTGATGTAGAAACGAAACGGCGGGAACGGGTGCTTGCTGCGCCGCGCCGCCCGCGGCGGTTGCGGCCAGACCGGCGGCGGCAGGCCGGCGGCCTGGGCTGCTTTCTCGGCCTCCACCATCGTGCGGACCGCCGCCCAGTCTACGGTCACGACATCGGCCTGCGAGGGTAGCTTCAGCAGGTCGGGGATCTCGCTCACGCCGAGCATGCGGCAGAGCGGACGCAGGATGCGGCCCATGCGGCGCGGCTCGGCGGCGATCGTCGCCTGCATCTCCGGGTCTTCCAGCAGGCGCTGCAGCTCGTCGCCATTGCGGCAGGCGATGTTGACCACCCAGCCCCAGCG